>JARCMA010000163.1 GCA_030248405.1 Microcoleus sp. MP8IB2.171 | reverse complement strand
TTGATAGAATAGGATTTTTAGCAAAAAATTATTAGTTTCCCATGACTTACATCGCGCCAAAAATTCTCACATTTGAAACATTTGTCGATCGATACTGTAACAACCCCCGCTACGAACTTGCTGACGGAGAATTAATTGATATGGAACCCACAGGCCCCCACGAAACCGTTAGCGGCAAATTGGCAACTCAAATCGGAATTGCGATCGCCGCCGAAAAACTACCCTGGTTCATTCCCCGCACTTGTTTGATCCGTCCATTTTCAGATGCAGCTACTGCCCGCCGTCCCGATATTGTCGTATTAGATGAAGCTGCTATTGTCAGCGAACCTCTTTGGGAAAGAGAACCTGTGATTACGCTGGGGCGATCTATTAAATTGGCGGTAGAAGTCGTCAGCACTAATTGGGAAACAGATTATGCCAGAAAAGTTGAAGAATATGCTCTTTTAGGAATTCCCGAATATTGGATCGTTGATTATCGCGGATTGGGGGGCGTGGCTTTTATCGGTAAACCAAAACAACCTACTATTACCGTTTGCCAACTGGTTGACCAAGATTACATCCAGCAACAATTTCGCCTCAACCAACCGATTATTTCTCCTCTGTTAAAAAGCTTGCGACTTCGCCTAGATGATATTCTGCCCCGTTAGGCGATCGCCAGTCGCAAATCTGGAAATTTGTGGGATTTCTATGCACAAATAAAATATCCAACCAAAATTTTAATTATCTCACCAAAAATCTAAAATCTAAAATCTAAAATTGTCAGATCGCGCGCTAAGATTAATCCCATGAATAACGATCGCACATTTAACCCAAACATCCCCCCGCAGGCCTGGCAACGCCCCATCGGCCAGGGTTGGGACAATCCCTATACAGTCCGCTACGCAAGCAATCTCGACGACGGGCCCTGGCACGGAATGCCTCTGGGTGGCTTCGGGGCTGGCTGCATCGGGCGATCGTCCCGCGGCGACTTCAACCTCTGGCACATCGACGGCGGCGAGCACATTTTTCGCAGTTTACCCGCTTGTCAGTTCAGCGTTTTTGAAGAAACAAAAGGCAAAAAACAAGCTTTTGCACTGTCCGCAGAACCGCCGAAAGATGGCAGTTTATCTAATTGGAAATGGTATCCCTCCGAAGGAAGAAGGAAGAAGGAAGAAGGAAGAAGGGAAGAGAAGGAAGAAGGGATAGGAGAAGAGTCGAATTCTGGGACTTATCATGCTTTGTATCCGCGCAGTTGGTTTGTTTACGAAAATGTGTTTGAGGCTCAATTAAGTTGCGAGCAATTTTCGCCAATCTTGCCGAATAATTATCAAGAAACCAGTTACCCAGTTGCAATGTTTGAATGGGTAGCGCACAATTCTACAGATGCGCCGATTACTCTTAGCATCATGCTGACTTGGGAGAATATTGTCGGTTGGTTTACTAATGCTAACAAGTCGCCGGAAGTGATGGTGCGAGATGATGGCAGTCCATTTTATGACTATCAATCCCGGTGGGGAGAAAGTGCCGGAAATTTGAATTTGTTGGTGGAAGATTTTCACCGCATCGGTTGCGTGATGACGCGGTTGACTGCTGGCGACGAACCGCAAGAGGGGGACGGACAATGGGCGATCGCAACTATTACTAATCCAGCGGTAGAAGTATTCTATCAAACTCGCTGGAACCCGGCGGGGAATGGCGAGGATGTTTGGCGCAATTTTTCTGCTGAAGGTTTCTTGTTGGATGACAAAGACGAGACAGCCGCCACCTCCGGGGAACAGTTGGCTTGTGCGATCGCAGTTCGGTTTACTATTAGACCGGGGAAAACTCGCAAAATTCCCTTTATTTTAGCTTGGGATTTGCCCGTTACTGAATTTGCATCTGGAGTTTCTTACTACCGCCGCTATACTGATTTCTTCGGGCGGAATGGCAAAAATGTTTGGCCGATTATTCGCACGGCGATGAAGCATTCCGATACTTGGCGCGAAAGTATTGAAGCTTGGCAAAAACCCATTTTAGAACGCACAGATTTGTCCGACAGTTTCAAAATGGCGCTGTTTAATGAGTTGTACGTTTTGACTGACGGCGGTACTCTTTGGAGTGCGGCGGACGAACGCGATCCCAAGGGTCAATTTGGGGTTTTAGAGTGCATTGATTACCGCTGGTACGAAAGTTTGGACGTGCGGCTTTACGGTTCTTTTGCTTTGTTGATGCTGTGGCCAGAATTGGAAAAGTCGGTAATGATTGCCTTTGCTAGGGCAATTTCTGCCGGAGACGATACTGCGCGAGTTATTGGTTGGAATCAAGCTGCGGCGATTAGAAAAGCTGTTGGTGCCACACCGCACGATTTGGGTGCTCCTAACGAACATCCTTGGGAGAAGACGAATTATACTAGCTATCAAGATTGCAATTTGTGGAAGGATTTACCTTGCGATTTTGTGTTGCAGGTTTATCGGGATTTCCTGTTAACTGGTGGCACAGATTGCGAGTTTTTGCAAGAGTGTTGGCCGGCAATTGTTGAGGCTTTGGCTTATCTGAAAACTTTTGATGAGGATGGGGACGGAATTCCTGAGAATTCGGGTGCGCCGGATCAGACGTTTGATGATTGGCAACTGCGGGGGATTAGTGCGTATTGCGGGGGTTTGTGGTTGGCGGCGCTGGAAAGTGCGATCGCGATCGGCGAAGTCTTAGAAGATGCAGCACCCGAAATAATTCCCAATCCCCAAGAGAAGATTGCATTATATCACAGTTGGCTGCTACAAGCAAGACCTAGCTATCAGGAAAAACTGTGGAACGGTCAATATTATCGTTTGGACAGCGAGAGTAATTCCGAAGTAGTGATGGCAGATCAACTGTGCGGTCAATTTTATGCGAAACTGTTAGGATTGCCGGATATTGTGCCGCCGGAATGTGCAGTCAGTGCTTTAGAAACTGTGTACGAATCTTGCTTTTTGAAGTTCAATGATGGCGAATTTGGGGCGGCGAATGGGGTGATGCCCAACGGTTCGCCGGAAAATCCGAATGCGACTCATCCTTTGGAAGTTTGGACGGGGATTAATTTTGGGTTGGCGGCTTTTTTGGTACAGATGGGAATGGAGGAGAAGGCGTTTAAGTTGACTGATGCGGTGGTGAAGCAGATTTATGAAAATGGGTTGCAGTTTCGCACGCCGGAAGCGATTACGGCTGGGGGGACTTTTCGGGCGAGTCATTATTTGCGGGCGATGGCGATTTGGGGGATTTATGGGGTTTTGACTGGTTTTAAATAGGAAAAAGGTATATTAGCTGGTGCATTCCACTAAACTTTAAAAAGTTTAATCCTTCAACCCAATTTTTAGCAAGGAAAACGGTTAGTTCACCTATCAATAAAATTGACCGTAAAAATTTTTGGCGTTCGAGGAAGACATTAAGGTTTCATGCTCAAATGTTAGCATAGCTAAAGTTTGAGCATGAAACAGCCCTGGGATGCGAGGGGTATCGAACTCGGCTATAAACGAGAGAGACAAAGGGTATGAGGCAATTATTGACACCAATGCAGTCCGCACCTTACCTGTATATAATTAGGAGCGATCGCCAATTTCAAGATAAAATAAAAAAATGTCAAATCCCTTGCTTTCCCTCAACTACGAACCCGCGATCGAATCCCTCGGTGGCGACTATTTTGATGAAGTCCCTGCTGCCGATTTTCCGCAGCATATTCTCCGCTTCCGCAATGACCAATTATTGCCGACATTGGGTTTAGACCCCGCACAAGTAACCGACCAACATTTCATCGAAGCATTCGGCGAATTTCACTGCGTGCGTCCCTTTCTCGCACTCCGTTACCACGGCTATCAATTCAACGAATATAACCCGAATTTAGGCGACGGTAGAGGCTTTTTATACGGTCAAGTTCGCGGTACTGACGGCAGACTTTACGACTTCGGCACTAAAGGTTCCGGCCGCACGCCCTACTCGCGCAGCGCTGATGGTAGACTCACTCTCAAAGGGGGAATTCGCGAAGTTTTAGCCGCCGAAGCTTTGCACCGATTGGGAGTTCGGACATCTCGCTGTTTTAGTTTAGTTGAAACTGGGGATGCTTTGTGGCGAGGGGACGAACCATCACCCACGCGATCCTCCGTAATGGTGCGTTTCAGTCATTCTCACATCCGATTTGGAACTTTTGAAAGATTGCACTATATCCGCCGCCCGGATTTAACTAAAAAACTTTTAGATTTTGTTATTGAATATTACTATCCAGAACTGCATTTAGAAGCAAGTAATGCTGGTGTTTCGCCTGCCGAAAAATATGCGCTATTTTATGCAGATTTAGTCAAGCGAGTAGCTGAATTAGTCGCTCTGTGGATGGCAGCAGGATTTTGCCACGCAGTGCTGAATACTGATAATATGTCGATTACTGGAGAAAGTTTCGATTACGGGCCTTTCGCTTTTATCCCAACTTACAAGCCGGAATTTACAGCAGCTTATTTTGACCATTATGGTCTTTATTGTTACGGCAATCAACCGTTTATTTGCAAGGGAAATTTAGAGAAGCTTCAGCAACCGCTAGCAGCGGCGATTCCTCAAGGTGATATGGATGCTGCTTTGGCAAAGTTTGGCGAGTATTATAATGCAGCTTATCGGCAGTTGATGCTCAATAGATTGGGATTTGAGGATTTGCCAGAGGCGGATGGTGATGAGCTTTTGAAGGTGACAATTAAAATGCTGGCGGAGTCTCAAGTCGGCTATCATGATTTCTTTTTTGAACTGCGAAGACAGTTCTCTTGCACTTGGCGAGATGATGCTAGTCTAATCTTTAGCGAGGCGGAACCTGCGGAGTTGTTAGCACATTGGCGGCAGTTTTATTGTCACGTTTTGCAAAGTTTGTCGGCGGATGATATGGATAAAATGGCCCAGAGGTTGCGCCAGCACAATCCTGAACAATCGCTGCTGAGGCCGACGATTGAGGCTGTTTGGGAACCCATCGCTCTTGAGGATAATTGGGAACCGTTTTATGAGTTGGTTAAACGAATTCAAGACTCATAAAGGAGAGAGATAACTCGGCGATTGAAATCGCGACTACACAAACAAAGTCCGCCTGCGCGGACTAAGAAATAATAATGACTACTTGAGCTTTTCAATCTCAAATTGTGCATCTTTGTAACCGCCAGTAAGTCCTTGATCTAGAAACATTTTGCCGGCTTTTTCTAAATCGCTAATTGCTCCCGCTTTGTCTCCCAAGGAGCTGCGAACCATGCCTCTACCGTAGTAAGCAGCAGCATAATTCGGACTGATCCGAATAGCTTGCACATAATCGGCGATCGCACTATTGTAATTCTTTAACTCCTGATAAATCTTAGCCCGATTGGCGTAAGCTTCAGCATTGTTGGGATTGAACCCGATTGCTGCTGTAAAATCTGCGATCGCCCCCTGCGCGTCACCCCCGGCGCTGCGAGCTAAACCACGATTGTTAAAAGCATTAAAATCATTCGGATTTACTGTCAGCGCTTGAGTGCAATCGGCAATTGCTTTCGGATAATCCTTCAAGTTTAAATAAGCAATGCAGCGATTGTTGTAAGGAACCCCATCCTCATCGCTCAGAGAAATTGCCTGAGTGCAATCGTCAATTGCCGCTTGATACGCTCCCAAATTCAACTGGGTGCTACAACGATTAGCGTAAGCATCTGCACTCTTGGGATCGATCGCAATTACCTGAGAATAATCCGCCAAAGATCCCTGATAATCTCCTAGGTGAAAGCGAGCTCTCCCCCGACTGTAAAAAGCATCAACATTCTTAGCATCAAGTTTAATTGCCTCAGTATAATCTCCAATCCCCCCCTGCAAATCGCCGCTCCCAGCACGAGCCAGCCCCCGCGAATGATAACCTTTAACAAGGTTCGGCTGCAACCGAATTACTTCGGTAAAATCCTGAATAGCCATCTTGTAGTCTTGCTGTTCTAAATAAGCAACTCCTCTTTCATAATATGTATCAGCATCATTGGGCTGGAGCTTCAAAGCTTGAGTGTAATCCTCAATCGCCCCACGCTTGTCGTTAAAATCGTGACGGGCTAGGCCGCGGTTAAAATAAGCCTGAACATATTTAGGATTGAGAGCGATCGCCTGAGAATAATCCGCAATTGCTTCTTGATACTTTTGTAAATCATAATTAGCATTACCGCGCTGGTAAAAACTCTCAGCATTTTTAGGATTCAATTGAATTGACTTATTAAAAGCCTGCAAAGCTGCATCCGCATCTTGATTGCGAGACTTTTCTACTCCCTGTTCGTAATATTCCTTAGCTTTAATCGGATTCGGGCGGCTCCTATAACTAAACAGAAATATCAGAACTATCGCCGCCCCTACGCCCGCCAAAATCAGCAACCAAAATCGACTTCCCAAACGTGAATAAAAACGATCAGAAGACACTAAGCTGGGAGCAATACTTTTCTTGTGAGCCGTATTCACAGGATCTTGGCGGTGTCTCAACTTGCTGAGAGCTACCAAAACTTCCTCTGCAGATTGATAGCGCTTGGCAAATTGGTGACAGACCATTTTGTCAATTATATTTGCTAATCCCACAGAACATTGAGATCGGTTTCGCCAAACAATTTCCCCCGTATGAGAAGGACTCGGATCTTGCAATTTTGGCAAATCCGTACCGGGTAAACCAGTGATAGCTTGGACTGCCATCATCCCGACTGCATAGAGGTCACTGCTAAATTGCGGGTTGCCTTGAAATTGTTCGATCGGCATATAAGCCGGAGTTCCAGTAGCAATGGTGCGCGGAAATTCTGTATCGTAGTCACTGACGTGACTCGCAACTTCTTTAACCGAACCGAAGTCAATTAAAACTAATTTGCCGTCTGGTTTGCGGCGGATTAAGTTGGAGGGATTAACATCGCGGTGAATCACTCCCTGAGAGTGTACGAAGGCGAGAAGTTGTAACACTTCTTCCAACAAATCCAGCACTCGTTCTTCCCGCCAAGGTTGACCGGCCACAATTTCCCTATTTAGGGCGTGTCCGGGTACAAACTCTTCGACGAGGTAGAATTGATTGGCTTCTTCAAAATAAGCTAGTAAAAATGGAATTTGATCGTGTTTTCCCAGCTTTTCTAATATTTCTGCTTCTTGTTTGAATAAGCGGTAAGCGGTTTTGAGAACTGTGGAAGTGTTGCTGGGAGGGCGCAGTTGTTTGACTACACATTGAGGGTGGCCAGGGCGGCGAGTATCGACAGCTAAATAAGTTTGTCCGAAAGCTCCTGAACTGAGAATTTGCACTACGCGATAACGCCTGTCTAAAAGTTGACCAACCATGTTCATATCTATAATTGAGAATTGGTAACGGGGAGTTGGTAATTGGGAATTGGTAACGGGGAGTTGGTAAGGGGAAGTTGGTAACGGGGAATTGGTAACTTGACCTTCTTCCTTCTTCCTTCTTCTTTCTTCCTTCTTCCTTTTTTCTTCTTTTTTTAACATCTGACTGACGACTAATAGCTTATTTAGGGTCGTTGATTTGTGCTTGGGCGTTTTGGAAACCATCGGCTCTTCCTTGTTCTAGAAAGAGGGTTGCAGCTTTCTGAAAATCCTCGATCGCCCCAGCACGGTCTTTGAGTTGGCGGCGGACAAGGCCTCGGCTGTAAAAAGCGCTAGCATTGTTGGGGTTGAGCCGCAGCGAGTGAGCGAAATCCTCAACCGCTAAAGGGTAATTTTTTAGTTCTGAGTAAATAGTACCGCGATTGCTGTAAGCTACTGCATCGCTGGGATTGAGCCTAATTGCTTGAGTAAAATCTTCCACAGCGCCCTGCTTGTCTCCCGAAGCCGATCGAGCTAATCCTCGATTGCTGTATGCTTTGGGATTGTTGCCGTTGAGTCCGATCGTCAAACTGCAATCTTCGCTGGCCTTTTGAAATTGTTTTAAATTCAGATAAGCAATGCAGCGGTTGTTGTAAGCTGCTTCATCTTTTGGATCGAGGCGAATTCCTTCGGTGCAATCTGCAATCGCTTTGTCGTAGGTGGCCAAATTCAAGTAAGCGCTGCACCGATTGGTATAAGCATCAGCGAGATCTGGTTGCAATTCGATCGCCTTAGTATAATCTTCCATCGCTCCTTGATAATCTGCCAGATTAAACCGCGATCGACCACGACTGTAGTATACGCCAGCTTGTTTGGGGCTAATTTGAAGGGCTTGAGTAAAATCTGCCATTGCTCCTGTTTTGTCGCCTGCAGCCGATCGAGCTAAACCCCGATTGCTGTAAGCTGTAGCATCGTTGGGACTGAGCCGAATTGCTTGAGTGTAGTCTTCAATTGCCGTGCGGTAGTCGCCCAAATCGTAGTAGGCTAAACCCCGCTGAGAGTAAGCCTCACCGTCGCTGGGATTCAGTCGCACTACTTGGGTGAAATCTTCCACGGCCCCCCGCTTGTCCCCGATGTCGAGGCGGGCCATACCTCGATTGTAGAGAGCTTTGGTGTGGCTAGGATTGACTTTAATTGCTTGCGTGTAATCCTGTATTGCTTGCTCGGTTGCGCCCATGTCGTAGCGAGCGTTTGCCCGCTTGTAGTAAGTTTCCGCATCGCTGGCATTCAGGGCGATCGCTTGAGTATAATCGGCGATCGCGCCTGTTGTGTCACCTTGCTGCGCCTTGGCCACGCCGCGAGCCAACCATTCTTTTGCCCTCGCCGGAGTTTGACTCTGCCAAAAGTAAATTATCAGTGCCGTCAGGATTAAAGCTGCCGCTGTTGCAGCCAACAGCAGCAGTTTGGTTTGGCTTTGTCTTCGCGGTTGACTCATAGCGTGCGTGATGATTGTGGCTGGCGGCGGCTCAACCTCCAATTTTACGGCGATTTGTTTGAGGTATGCTAAAACTTCGGCGGCCTCCTGATAGCGTTCCTCGCAGTCAGGGCGCACCATTTGATCGATAATATCTGCTAGGGCAGGCGAACAAGTTGCCCGGTTTCGCCAGGGAATTTGGCTTTTGTTGTTTTTTAAGGCACTCAGTTCGTTGGGTGAGAGTCCCGTCACGGCAAGCTGGGCGATCGTACCTAGAGCGTAGATGTCGCTATTGTAACGGGGGTTGCCGCTCAATTGCTCGATCGGCACGTATAACTCCTGGGCCGCCAAATCCTGTTTTTTTGCCTCATGCCGTTTAACAGAATTCGGGGAAGTTTGCGCCAACAAATGACAGTTAGCAAGTTCCGGGTTAATTTCTTTGTCTAAGCTAAAGTCAACCAATACAAATTTGCCGTCTGACTCGCGCCGGATCGCTCTGTCTGGTTGAATTCTGCGGTGAATGAAACCCTTCTCGTGTATGAACACCAAAATTTCTAATATTTCTGATAGCAGACCAATTACTTGGTCTTCATCCCAAGGTTCACCGGGTATTAGTTCTTGACTTAAAGGTGATCCGGCAATAAATTCTTCAATTAAGTATAAACTTTGATTTTCCTCAAAATACGCCAATAATTCGGGAATTTTGTCGTGTTTTCCCAATTTTTCAATTATTTCTGCATTTCTTTGAAATATAACTTTGACTAATTCTGGAGTTTGCGAACTTGTGCCGGGGAGTCGCATTTCTCTAACCGTGCATTGCGGATACCCGGGACGGTGAGTATCTGCTGCTAGATAAGTTTTTCCCACCTCACTTGAGTCTGTGATTTTAATGATGCGGTAACGTCTGTCGAGAAGTTGACCAATCATGCTCTGCCCTCTACCCTGTTAATGTTCGATTATCGCATGAAATCAGTATAGCCAAAAGATTTGGCTGACTAATTTAAGTTACATCGGGACGTGAATGGGGCAACAGGCGATCCAATAGCTGCAAGCTTCGCTAACGGATTGGCGATCGAAGTCCCGGCGGCCACGCTCTTCTAATATCTTAGAAAGAAATCGCTGAAATTGTTTATCCTGTCAATGAGATATGTATAATTTAACAACCGGGTCGGAGGTAAGTCAAATCAACGTACAACTGGTTGAATCCATAATTCAAGTTATCCTGTCTGTTGAAGCCGACCAGCAATTAGCGCTCTGGGTGAAAAATATTAGCAAATATTCCCTACCCTTCGACTCAGAAACTCGTGCACCTTGCTCAAAAGGGCGTCTGTTTTGATTTATTGAATGACGAACTAGAGATTTATACCCCAATACGCTTGGGTTAAGACTGTTTATTCCCCGGAGATCCCCCTAAATCCCCCTTAAAAAGGGGGACTTTGAGCAACTTCTTGTCCCCCCCTTTTTAAGGGGGGCTAGGGGGGATCGACCTGATCTGAACCGTATTGATTTATACCCTCGAAAACCGAGAAGCAATTGCCCGATCATCCAAAACAGGAGATTGAGATAACTTTTCAATGTGTGAACAATAAAAATGTCTGAATCATTAACAAAAGGAGGAACGATCGCAGCGATCGCCACTGCCATAGTTCCCCAACAAGGCAGCGTCGGCATTGTGCGAGTTTCCGGTTCCGCAGCCTTAAAAATTGCCGAAACTCTGTTTTGCGCCCCAGGACGGCAAATTTGGGAGTCTCACCGCATTCTTTACGGCCACATTCGCCGCCCCAAAACTCAAGAATTAGTCGATGAAGCTTTGCTGCTAATCATGAAAGCACCGCGTTCTTTTACTCGCGAAGATGTGGTGGAATTTCACTGTCACGGCGGTATTATGGCTGTGCAGCAAGTCTTGCAATTGTGTTTGGAAAATGGGGCGAGATTGGCCGCACCGGGAGAGTTTTCGCTGCGGGCTTTTTTGAACGGGAGGCTCGATTTAACTCAAGCTGAAAGTATCTCAGATTTGGTGGGAGCAAAATCGCCCGCTGCTGCACAAAGTGCTTTGGCTGGTTTGCAAGGAAAATTAGCGCAGCCAATTCGCAAATTGAGAACAACTTGTTTGGACGTGCTGGCAGAAATTGAGGCGAGAATTGATTTTGAGGAAGATTTACCGCCGTTAGATGAAGCTAAAACTTGTTTGGAAATAAATCATGTTTTGGCGGAATTGTCAACAATTTTGGCAACGGCAGATCGTGGAGAATTGTTGAGAAGTGGTTTAAAAGTAGCGATTGTTGGGCGGCCGAATGTGGGAAAATCGAGTTTGTTGAATGCGTGGAGTCGGAGCGATCGGGCGATCGTCACAGATTTGCCCGGTACGACGCGGGATGTGGTAGAATCGCAGCTAGTTGTGGGCGGAATTCCCGTGCAGGTGCTGGATACTGCGGGAATTCGAGAAACCGAAGACAAGGTAGAAAAAATTGGCGTTGAGCGATCGCGCGCCGCAGCAAAACAAGCCGATTTAGTATTGTTAACAATTGACGCAGAATCTGGTTGGACAGAGGACGATTCCGAAATTTACGCACAAGTAAAGCACCGCCAGCTAATTATAATTGTCAACAAAATCGACCTAGTAAAAACAATCCCCGAACTACCTTTTTCCTCTGAAATTCACCCAATAGTTGCCGCAGCAGCAGCCCTCGATCGAGGCATAGAAGACTTAGAAACAGCAATTTTAGATGCCGTCAGCGGGGGAAATTTGCAAGCAGCCAACTCAGATTTAGCAATCAACCAGCGGCAAGCAGCAGCCTTAACCAAAGCTAAAATTTCTCTAGAACAATGCACGGATACTATTAGTAACAAATTGCCTTTAGATTTCTGGACAATAGATTTGCGCGGGGCAATTCAAGCATTGGGGGAAGTTACGGGGGAAGAAGTGACAGAATCAGTGCTCGACAGAATATTTAGCAGATTTTGCATTGGCAAATAGTAATGGTAAAAGATTATTTATCTTTAACTGCCAAGCAGATATTATAATTATGTGTTAAACCTGAAACAGCAAACAGATAACAGCAGTGCAATTACCTATCTACCACATCACCCCCATTGACAATCTAGAATCTATCCTGTCAGCAGGTGGATTGTTAGCTTACAACGTTATGCTTGAGAAAGGAACTAACTACACTAATATCGCCTACGAAAATATCCAATATCATCGCGCTAGAACCCGCGTTCCCTGCGGTGCAGGTGGCGTACTGCACGATTATGTTCCCTTTTATTTTGCACCGCGCTCTCCGATGTTATACACCATTAATCAGGGCAATGTACCAAACTATACTCAAGGTCAAGCAGCACTTATTCACCTAGTTTCTGATGTAGAAGATATAGATGCTAGAGGTTTAGATTTTGTTTTTACTGACGGTCATGCAGTCATGCAAATTACAGATTTTTTTGACGATCTCAACTATCTAGATAATATTGACTGGGATGTTATGGAATCCCGTTACTGGAATGACACAAACGAAGATAACGACAGAAAACGCAGGCGTCAAGCCGAGTTTTTAGTTAGAAACTTTTCCCTTGGGAGTTAATCACAGAAATCGGCGTAATCAATTCTACAATCAAAGCAAAAGCAGAAAATATTTTACAAAATTTTACACATAAACCCTCAGTAATAGTGCAGAAAAATTGGTATTATTAGAATAAATAAAAACCGGGAAGTAAAAGTGATTGAAATCAAGGAAGGCAACCTTTTAGAAGCAAATGCAGAAGCCTTAGTGAACACAGTTAATTGTGTGGGAATTATGGGCAAAGGAATTGCCTTGCAGTTCAAGCAGGCTTATCCCGAAAACTTCCGCCAATATGAAAAGGCTTGTCGCGCCGGTGAAGTGCAGCCGGGCCGAATGTTTGTAGTATCTTCGGGCAATCTATTTAATCCCCGATACATTATTAATTTTCCGACTAAACGTCACTGGAGAGGAAAATCAAAAATCGAAGATATTCAAACTGGACTAAAAGCTTTGATTCAGGAAGTAAAGCAATTAGGCATCACTTCTATTGCCGTTCCTCCCCTAGGCTGCGGGAATGGTGGCTTGTCTTGGAAGACAGTCAAACCGCTAATTGAATCAGCTTTTTTGGAAATGCCAAATGTGCAAGTTCTGCTGTTTGAACCGCAGGCTACTCCGCAAGCTGATTCAATGCGGGTGGCCACCGAAAAACCCCAAATGACTCGCGCTCGTGCCTTATTTATTAGCTTGCTGGAATTGTACGGAATTCCTGGCTATCGCTTGACAATGCTGGAAATTCAAAAGCTAGCTTATTTTCTTCAGGTAGCAGGTGAACCGCTAAGATTAAATTATGTAAAAGAAAAGTACGGGCCTTATGCAAATAATCTAAATCATGTTTTGCAGAAGCTGGAAGGGCATTATATTCGAGGTTATGGAGATCGAAGTCAAGAGGCACAAATCTATGTGTTGTCTGAAGGTAAAATAGCCGCGCGGGATTTTTTACAAAATGCTGCTGATGCTAATGTTAGACTAGAGCGTGTTAGCGGGTTAATTAATGGTTTTGAAACTCCTTATGGGATGGAACTGTTGGCAACTGTTCATTGGGTTGTTTCGGAAAATAGGGAAGCAGCAGAGGATTGCGAAAGAGCGATCGAACTTGTACGCGAATGGAACATTCGCAAGAGCGAACTATTTAAGCCTCAACATATCCGCAAAGCGTGGCAGCGGCTTCGCGAGCAGAGTTGGTTTTTTTAGGATACCTTCTGCCTTCTGACTAATGCTGACTGAGGACTAATTCTTACGATCGAGGTCTTCCCAGACTTGTAATATAAAGCACAGCCTCACTCGTAGGAATACCGAGAACGTCATTGACGCGATCGTCAAAAAAGCCCGCGATACCGCTGACACCCAAACGCAGTTGCATAGCTGCTAAATTCAACCGCTGGCCCAAATGACCCGCGTCCATGTGCAAATAGCGGTAAACTCGATCGCCATATTTTGCTACAGCCCTGTTCAAATCCGCCGTGTGAAATAACAGCGCCCCCGCATCTCTGCCCAAATCTTGCCCCAAACACAAAAAATGCAATTCCCTGCGGAAATTTTTAAACCGAATTTGCCGCAATTCTTGAGCTTTCGGAGCGTAATAGTAACACCCTTCTTCTAAGCCATTCACTCCCGAAACAGCAATAAAAGTCTCGATCAAACTTAGATCGAAATAATCTGGATAACCGTCTAATCCTTGGTCGATATAGTGCTGGGGCTGGTAAGTAAAATCGAGCATAGCTAGCAGTTCGCCCAAGCTCAAAGAAGCACCTGTATAAGCACGGGTAGAACGCCTTTTGAGCATAGTGTTTTCTAAAGTTTCCAGGTTCACTCCCCAAGGAATCGAAGGAGTGACCGTCGAAACTTTAGTACAAAAGGGAAAGTTATATTTATCCTCTAATTCCCCTTCACTTTTATCAAGTTTCCAGCCGTCAGATCCGGTAGGGTCTGATTCTAAATGCGTGGCTTTGTGGAGGTATTTTAACAGTTGACCTTCGGAAATTTTTGGGTAATCTGTCGTGGTGTTTCCGGGCAAAGCTGTTTTAAATTTAGGCAAGTTTTGGTCAATATCTAGCAAGTCGGCTAAAGCAACTACACAAATCGCTCCTTCTTGCTCCGAGTCGATGTACAGTAATTCATTGACAGCTTCGTCGGCGAATCCTCCAATCAGGTGAGGTCGGTAATCGTTGACGGCGCAAGCTAACTCGATATTACTCAATAAATGGCCGGTGTCTAGAAAAATTCGCCGATAAGCTCGGTCTTCGTAACGCCAAGAAGAACGGAAAAAAACAGTGGTAATGGCGATCGCCAATTGGGTATTTTCTAGCGCTGGCGACTGGAAACAAGCCGCTTGCAATGCCGGCCAAACTTGACTGTCCCAAAAATGAACAAGTGAATGAGTTCTGCACTGATAGTTGTAGAGTCCGGCCGGCAACTGGGCAGTGCCACGGGAGATTAAATAAACCTCTGCTGGGTAGAGTCCACCCGCCGACGGTGCCGATCGCAAATACAGGTAGCTGTCATCTACCGTCTGCACCTTCGCCGTCAACCCGTAGCTGCACAGCAACAAGCTAGATAACCGATGCCACCAAGCGGCATCGGGATCGGCATCGGCATCCTCCGAGGGGTCTTTTAGATAAGGCTTGAGGTCAAAATACGCTCCAATTTTATATTCTTTGAAAGGCACAGGTTGCTCTGTCCAATCTAGCTGTTTACTTTTAGCAGCAATGGTTTCAGGGTCGTATTTTGTCCGTTCGTGGTAGTGCTGAGCAATGGAAGGAGGAAGTTCTGGCATATTTCAGTAGATGATTGACTTTGGTTTCTCGATCGATCTTGACATTACTAACCGCTTACTGGTCGAGCAAGGCAGAAATTTACAAATATAAAAAAAATCTTAGAAAAAATGCGACTGTTGTTACACAAGCTTAACATAATAAGAGACATAAGTATAAATACGCAGAATAATAACCATTAATTACTGTTATGGATTGGCTGCAGTAGCTGTCGTCATGAGGAATGAAAATGCAAAAGCTAAGCGCTGAGGAATTGCTTGCTCAGTATGCTGAGGGCCAGCGAAACTTTAACGCCGTTGACTTAAGTGAAGATAACTTGTTTCAAGCAGATTTGACAGAAATAAATCTTTCTGGTAGCGTTCTGAGGCGAGCTTATTTGCCCTACGGAAATTTGACTCAAGCCAATCTTTATAAAACTGATTTGCAAGATGCTGAATTGGGCGACATTCAACTTTATCAAGCTAACTTGTCAGAAGCAACTTTATCAAGAGCAAACTTATCAAGAGCAAATTTGCGTCACGCCAATTTGCAAGGTGCTAATTTGCAGAAAGCCAATTTGCAAGGTGCGGATTTGTACAATGCAGATTTGACGAATGCCGATTTGAGATATGCGGATTTGAGCCGAGCTAATTTGGAGAAAGCAAAGTTAACCAAAGCTCAATTAGCGGGCTGCAACTTATTTCGATCGCGCTTGGTTGATTTGTCGGAAGCTGAGTGCGATCGCACTACCATCGGCCCCGAAGGCTATTGATGATTTGCAGCGGCTAGTCTAGGGCCTAGGGCGATCGGCTTAATTGGTCGTGAAGCATAGCTATCCCGTAGGGAATCGCCCTTTTTAAAATTTCTTAACATTTCTCGACACGCGGGAAAATGTGAGTTACAGTCGTAGAGAACTTATCGCTCCGCAACATTGACAATAAATAACACATTTTTCCAGCACAAAACAGGCTAAGATTTATGAATTCTCCCGACAAAAAAGCCAGAGAACTCCGGCACAAAGAACAAGAACTACGGCAGCGCGAACAAGAACTTCGGCTCCGCGAACTAGAAGCCGAAATCGACCGCTCAGTGCCAGAACATCTAACAAGCAAGTACCAAGAACCCGACAGCCAAGTTAACGGCAAACTCAAACAGTGGCGCCGAAAAATTATAGCAGCCGCTCAATTTACAGGCATTGTCATTGCTGTTGTCGTTGCAGTTCGCATAGCATCTTGGCTGGCAGCCGCCCTGATAGTAGGAGGCATTGCTTTTATCGCTTACAAAATGTTTATTGAAGAAGACAGAAGTTGAAAAGCCCAAGCCGGAAAATATCAGGAAATACCCATGAACCTTAAAGTAGAAACTAGCAACTTTCTCAACGATTTAGAGCGAGTAGCCGCCGTCCGCCGAGAAATTGCCGATCGCCTCAGCAACATCGCGACAGCCATCAACCAATCAGAATTAGCAGGAGGAGAAGCATCGGGAAAACTCGGTTTAGAAACAGACAACGCCGACATTGATGTCGCCAGTAAAAACTTGCGCCAAGGAGTCTTTCGCCTGCTAGTGCTAGGCGACATGAAACGCGGAAAAAGCACTTTTCTCAATGCGTTAATCGGCGAAAACTTACTGCCCAGCGATGTAAATCCCTGTACAGCTTTGCTGACGATTTTGCGCTATGGTTCAGAAAAAAAAGTAACAGTTTATTTCAATGACGGCAAAAGCCCAAAACAGCTAGATTTTAAAAGTTTTAAACAGAACTACACAATTGACCCCGCTGAGGCAAAACGCTTAGAAGAAGAAAAGAAACCAGCATTTCCAGATATCGATTGCGCCGTAGTAGAATATCCCTTACCTTTGCTGGAAAAAGGCATAGAAATAGTAGACAGTCCTGGACTAAACGATACAGAAGCCCGCAATGAATTATCTCTCGGTTACATCAACAACTGCCACGCTATTTTGTTTGTGCTCAGGGCCACTCAGCCTTGCACAATGGGTGAAAGACGCTATCTAGAAAATTACATCAAAAATCGCGGATTGAGCATTTTCTTTCTGATTAATGCTTGGGATCAAGTGCGAGAAAGTTTGATTGACCCGGATGATGCTGAAGAAATGGCAGAAGCAGAAGAGAAACTGCGGCGCGTTTTCAAAGTTAATTTGGCTGAATATTGTTTAACCGAAGGACACGATATTTACGACGAGCGAGTGTTTCCAATTACCTCAATTAAGGCGCTCAGGTTGCGGATGAAAAATCCTGAAGCGGATTTGGCAGGAACTGGTTTTCCTGAGTTTATGGCGTCACTGAATACATTTTTGACCCAAGAAAGGGCTATTTCAGAATTGCGTCCGGCGAGGACTTTGGCGCGTCAAATTTCTGCTCGCGTCCGCGAAGCTGTTGGGCGCCGCTTACCATTGCTCGATCGCGATGTCAATGAGTTGAAGGAAAAGATTAATTCAGTTGAGCCGGAGTTTAAGAAGCTGACTCACATTCGCGATGAATTTCAACAAGAAATTATCGAAGTTAGAGATAGTAAATCGCGGGCGATCGCAGATTCTTTCCGCGCCTACGTTCTCAACTTAGAACATACCTTTGAAACAGACTTTTTGCGGTATCAACCGGAGTTGAGATTTCTGGACTTCTTCAGCCAAGATAGGCGAGAAGCCTTTGAAGCATCGCTCAGACGAGCATTCGAGCAGTACATCAACGACAAACTAGCAGCTTGGACTCTCACCGCAGAACAAGAGATGAATTCAGCATTTTCGCAGTTATCACAAAGTGCGGCAAATTACGGAGCATCTTACACAAAAGTGACTGAAAAAATTACCGAAAAACTGACCGGGCAAACAATCCCCACGCCAGTCAGCAACTCGAACGAAGATAACTCACCAGCTTGGGCAAAATGGGCGATGGGATTGTTTTCGTTAACGACAGGAAACCTGGCAGGCGTAGCAATGGCCGGAGCGGGTTTTGACTGGAAAAATATCCTGCTCAACTTAATTACTGTGTTGGGCGTTAGTACGATTTTCGCTAGCTTTACAGGGATTGTTTTGGGGCCGCTGTACTTGGCTTTGTTGGGGATGGGTATTGGGGTTTTGCAAGCAGATGGAGCTCATAAACAGTTGGTGAAAGCGGCCAAAAAAGAGTTGGTGAAGTATCTGCCGCAGGTGGCTCAGCAGCAGTGGCAGCCGATTCATGATGCTGTGAAAGAGTGTTTTGATGTTTATGGGCGCGAAGTGGGCGATCGCATGAATGCTGATATCAATTCTCGGAAAGCTGAGTTAGATAATTTGCTGGAACAAAAGGAATCTCGCGAGATTAATTGTCAGGCGGAATCTGAGCGATTGAAAAAATTGGAGGCTGATGTTTCTGCCGAGTCGCAGAGTATTGAATCGGTATATCAAGGTTTCTTAGCATCCGCTAGCTGAGTAGACAAAATTACATAAATCGCCAAGTATCTTGAAATTATCCGCGTTTATCTGTGTTGATCTGCCTGGATCTGCGGTTAACCTATCAATCAAAGATTTGTGCAAAAAGTCTAGTGTTTCCTCATCCTTATGCAACAACCCGAAACTTATCAAAACCTGACCAACAATCTCAAATCAGCACTGGGCATTCTAGAACTGGATAAAAACTCCCAACTTTACCGAGATACAACATCAATTTGCGACTATCTCGCCAAACCAACTTTTCAAATTGCTGTCTTTGGCCCGTTTAATTACGGCAAGTCAACTTTGCTCAATGCTTTGCTGGGAAATCGTGCTTTGCCGATCGATCTTGTACCCACTACAGGTGCCGCCATTTATGTCAACTACGGCGAGGAATTGCACGCAAAAATTACCCTGAAAGACGGCACGGAAATTAGCGAACCGGGGACTGATGTTCTGAAACGCTACGCCATCCTTGACGACGCGAGACAAATGCGGGATGATGTGGCCGCCGTTAATGTTTACTGTCCCCATCCATTCCTGAAAACGGGTGTGGAATTGCTGGATTTGCCGGGAACAAATGACCGGGAAGAACAAGATAATTTAGTTCGGGATAAATTGCTCACGGCTGATTTAGTTGTGCAGGTTTTAGATGCTCGCAAATTGATGACTTTAGGGGAACGGGAGAACTTGAGAGATTGGTTGAGCGATCGCAACATCAACACTGTCGTCTTTGTTGCCAATTTTCTCAATCTACTCGAACCAGACGACCAAAAACAAGTATACAATCGGTTGTTATTTGTTGCCGAAAGTTTTCGCTCGAACTTGCCGAACAACATCAGCAATATCTACCGCGTCGATGCTTTGCCGGCTTTGAGGGCGAGGCTGAAAGGAGATGTGGCGGCCGCTCAAACTACAGGAATTGCCGCGTTTGAATCGGCTTTGCAAAGTATTGTCGCAGCTCAACAGGAACAACTAGCAGTTAAGTTGCCCAGAATTGAAGCTATAGCTACTAAAATTTGCCAATCTCTCCGAGCCAAAGCTGAAACTGTCACCGCAGAAATAGCTGCAGCTCAACAAAAGCACAAAGACAAAATTGAAATTAAACAAAAAGCCGAAAAATTGATATCAAAAGGCTTTCAAGCCAGCGTTTCCGACTTCGAGATTTGGCTTTACCAGCCTACATTTTTGCAGCGGTATCAATCGGAAATGGCGCTGTCGCTTCAGGAAGGAAGTTTTGATGCGTGGAAGCTAAAATTTCAGCGAGAGGTCTTACATCAGCAGCAAACGATCGCAGAATGGGTAGATAAAGCTTGCGAGTTCTTTGATAAGGAACAGCCGATCGCCCTTTTGATTTCCTTTCCTCCATCCCCACAAGTCTGTTTACCGGAGCCGCCGCCACCTCCGGCTGCTAAAAAGTCGAACGAGGGCGAAGTGGCTCCAGTGGCGATCGCAACGGGCTTAGGTTGGCTGTTGGGCGGGCCTGTGGGAGCCGCCGTAGTCGGCGGCGCTAGCTATATTTTGAATAAAAGAACTGGGTATGAAAAGCCGCCTGAGTCGTCAGAAGCTTATCTAAATCAAGTAAAGGAAATTTGCAGCGAGGCTGCTAAAAACTACCTCGCTCGCTTCAGCACCGATACTTTTTCCATGCTACAACACTACAAGGAAATCGCCGGAAAAGTTATCTGTTTTCAATACAGCAAAGAACCAGTACAGATAAATATGCAGCAGTATCAAATACAATTAATTAACAATCTGTTAGAAAATATCGACTCCAGCGTTCAAAGTACCAAATCTGTAATTAACGGCAAATGATCGGAACCGACATTGCGGCCAGTACGAATCCTCAAAACACCAATTTCTTTGCTGACTAGAAAGTGATCGATCGGAATATAAGCCAGGGGCATAAAAGTCGGCCAAGTCGGTAAAATGCCAAAACCCGATCGCGCATTTCGCAAATTTCCAGTTTTTACCATATTTTTGTAGAAAGGCGACCACATTGTGGTATTGAAATCCCCAACCACAATCAGCGGATTTTTTACCTGGGCTGCATACTCGCCGATGGCTGTTAGCTGTTGGTTGCGATCGATAAAACTCTGCTGTTTGATCGGCACAGTCGGATGAGCAAGAATCAGAGAAATGATTTTACCTTTAAATTCAACCTCCGCAAACAAGCTCTTTCTTTGCTGTGAAAAGGCTTTAATAGAAGCATTTTCTAAAGGCAGCTTGCTGTATATTGCACTGCCAAATCTCTCAGATTCTTGCAGGTTGGAAGAGTAAGGGAAAATCTCGCTTAAGACGGCTAACTCCTTCGCCCAAACTGTGCTAACTTCCACAAAAACCGCGATATCGGGTTGCTCTGCTTTTACCAGCGAGATCACCTCAGAATAGCGTCGGTTATTCGTTAAAACATTTGAATGCAAAATCCGCAGGTTTTGTCCAGGAGTCGCTCCTGCAAAGGCTGGCGCTGGGAAATACCAAGGAACAATTTCCGCCAAATTAATGATAATGCAAAATGCGCTCACCAGCAACCATATTTTTTTTGAGCGCACGAGAGCGAAGAAGATAAAATTTGGTAACCCAGCCAACAGATATTGTAGTTTAAAATGAGAACTTAACTCAAAAAATAGGTTAAATTCTCCCAAGTAACCTGTTATTGACAAGAGTGCATTTACAATTGCTGCGAGCATAAACCATTTTAAAATTACGTGCTTCAAGCTAATAATTTGGTTATTGCTGTGCAGTAACGCCCATTTCAGCTTAATTTTAAGGTCGTTGGTAATAGGCAATTTATCAACTTCTATTACCAGTTGTTCTGGCTGTTCCAACTCTCGCCGCTTTTGATAAAATCTCACCAGCAAGCTATCTACCACAAAATAGCTAAACGAATTGGCAACAAATCCTACAACTACTAACACACCTAAACCGATCAGCATACCAAAGGAACCGCCGACTTTGACCAAACCCGACCAAACGGCTGCGTCACCTGTTTTTCCTGTAGCTAATATGGCTATAAAGAGCATTAAAGTCGGCAATCCGACCGTGATTGTGTTTCTGATGATAGAGTCCATTGTTTATCTTCTATGCTAAGCTTTTTTAGATGGGGATATGGCTTTAAATTTCATAAATTTCTAACGGTAAGTTGTCGGGATCTCTGAAAAATGTAAAGCGTTTTTCTGTGATTTCGTCAAGGCGAATTTCTTCTACTTCTACTTGTTGGGATTTTAAGTAAGCAACTGATGCTTCTATGTCCTCAACTGCAAAAGCTAAATGTCTTAAACCGCAAGCTTCAGGATTGTTAACTCTTTCAGGAGGATGGGTAAATGAGAAAAGCTCAATGGTGTCGCCATTTCCGACTCGCAAATCTAGTTTATAAGAATTCCTCTCGGTTCGGAAAGTTTCTTTGATAATGGAACATCCCAATACTTCTACATAAAATTTTTTTGAGGCTTCGTAATCCGAACAAATAATCGCTATATGATGTATTGCTTTTATTTTCATCTGAAAAAAGTTAGTTAGTTGCGTTTTTCTGAGATGTTGCACCATTCTCAATAAGCTTTTTATGAACAGGCAAGATGCCTGTTCTTGAGAATCGTGCAAGATGTGAGGTTTTTTCAAATGCACAGCACGCTATTAACAATTATATTTGACGATCGCAGAGTCTGCGAGAAACCCTGCTAAGTTCAGCGCGATCGCCCTTTATTTTCCCTCAACCAAATCTTAGTCGAAAAATTTTCTGCAAAAAAAGTACCCTACTTTGATAAAATGAGAGTTTTGCAGTCAATCACCCAATTTGCATCTCAGGAGACAAGCACTATGGCCCGTATGTATTATGACACCGACGCTAACCTAGACCTCTTAGCCAACAAAACGATTGCTATCATCGGCTACGGTTCGCAAGGACACGCCCACGCCCTCAACCTCAAAGACAGCGGCATGAATGTCGTTGTCGGTTTGTATCCCGGTAGCAAATCTGCAGCCAAAGCAACCGACGCGGGTTTAACAGTTCACCCGGTAGACAAAGCAGCCGCCGCTGCTGACTTCATCATGATTTTATTGCCCGATGAAGTTCAAAAAACTATTTACAAAGAACAAATCGAACCGAACCTTTCTGAAGGAAATGTTTTAGCATTTGCTCACGGTTTTAACATTCACTTCGGCCAAGTTGTTCCCCCTGCCAATGTAGACGTAGTAATGGTTGCCCCCAAAGGCCCCGGACATTTGGTGCGCCGGACTTACGAACAAGGGGAAGGTGTTCCGAGTTTGTTTGCAGTATATCAAGATGCTTCAGGTCAAGCGCGCGATCGGGCAATGGCCTATGCTAAAGGTATTGGCGGCACCAGAGCCGGCATCCTGGAAACCACTTTCCGCGAAGAAACAGAAACGGATCTTTTTGGCGAACAAGTAGTTTTGTGTGGCGGTTTGAGCGCCTTAATTAAAGCTGGATTTGAAACTTTAGTTGACGCCGGATACCAACCGGAATTAGCTTATTTTGAATGTTTGCACGAAGTTAAACTTATCGTTGACTTAGTAGTAGAAGGAGGCCTCGCCAAAATGCGCGACAGCATCTCCAATACCGCAGAATACGGCGATTTAACTCGCGGCCCCCGCATCGTCACGGATCAAACCCGCGCCGAAATGCGTAAAATTCTCAGCGAAATTCAATCCGGCCAATTTGCCCGCGAATTCGTTCTCGAAAACCAAGCCGGCAAACCAGGCTTTACCTCCATGCGCCGTCAGGAAGCAGAACATCCTATTGAAGAAGTTGGTAAAGATTTGCGAGCTATGTTTAGCTGGTTGAAAAAGCAAGCCTAATCAATTTTAGATTTTAGATTTTAGATTTTAGATGGGATGACAAATCTAAAACAGTCCTGGACGCAGAACCTAATTATGTAGGGTGTGCACTGCACACCTTACCGCTGGGAGAAAAATCTCTAATCTCAAGTTTAATCGATTACAGATTAGAGAGTGGATAAAAAATCTCAAACCTAAAATCCAAAATCTAAAATCGTACTGTTGGGTTTCGCTTCGCTTAACCCAACCTACAACAAAATGGCTAAGTATTGTTAGAGAAACCGGGTTTCTCGCTGGTAGCTCAAAACTATCGACTGGGACTAGGACTTTTTTGCAATTTATCAATATCCTCTTGCCTTTGCTCGTTGAAATCTCTCGGCCTCAACCAATTCGGCCACAACCCGACGAAGAATTTTCGACTTGCCACGCTAGTATCTCTTACAGGTTTGGGGAGAAAAGTTAAAGTGTCACCGTAAAGGGTAAACAGGGCTGCCAACAGAAGCAATAGCGGGATAAGATTTTTTTTAGGCATCGCAGTTTGGGAGTAGAGTTTGTGAAAGCGCTTTGTTATATTTTGCCCTTGCATGGACAAAATATATCAGAAACAGCTTAAGAAGAAAATACAGCCCTGGGGGGTAAGGGGTTTGGCCTACAACAGCAAAGCCTGCTAGTCGCAATCTGATGTCCCCTCAAACTACCACTACAAACACCTTTATTATAGGTGTTCGAGCGGAGATCAGATTATTAGCTAATAACTAATAGTGGTAAGGTTCGGACTGCGAACCCTACATAATTATGTTCTGGGTCGAGAACTCAACAAAATACTATGCTTTTTGGGCGCTTACCTACTTAAAAACTAATAACTAATCACTATTTATTCTCTTGAATAAAAGTTTGCACTACAGCATTAATTTCCGGGGAAATTTCTGTTACCAGCCGCACCGGGATTGCCGATTTAGAAGCAAAGTGCGCGTATTCAGGTGTTAGAAAAACTGCATATTTGTCAGCTTCGGCAGTTAGTTGAGCGGCGGTAGCCAAACTTACAGCTTTAATATAATTGCGTATGCTAACAGCTTGGTCGCCGACAACTTCATCGCCAGTAATTCCTGTGCTCGGCCTACTAACTTGGTCTAAAGTTGTAGTCGGATCTTTGACGCTTAAGTGGGTTCCTCCTACAAAACCGACTAGCCATTTAGGAGAGGGAATTTTCGGAAAGCCTGCAATTTGTTCGGCTAAGGCGGGAGTTGTTTTGTCTGCAGAAGATGCTACTATTAAGGTAGGAATTTGAATTGTACTTAAACCAGTTTCTCCAAATAGTAATGATGTGATCGGATTCATGGCGATCGCCCTTTTAATCCTCCCATCCCGCAATTGATACCGTTCTTCGGGCAATCCGGCCGCCGCGCACTGAATGCCTTCGCCCAAGCTGAACCCAATCAAATCCCCCTGACACCGCTGTTTGAGTCCGCTCAATTGCAGTTCGGCGCCGGCCAAGGACAAGGCTGTAGCGCCGCCAAATGAATAGCCAATTATTACCGATGGGTCGATCGCGATTTTCCCCTGCAAATTATCATCAGTTTGGTTCAATTTTGTCAGTTCGTCGAGTACAAAACTGATGTCTTTGGGACGGTCTAAAAACTCTTGAGGAGCTAGCAAGGGACACTTCCCCGCCATCGCAGCATTGGTATTCGTTTCGTTGCTGCCCGGATGTTCTAAAGCTGCTACTACATAGCCGTGAGACGCCAAATGCTCGGCTAAGTAGCGCAAATCCGTGCGGACGGAACCCAACCCGTGAGAAAAGACGATCGTCGGTTTGTCGGCTGTCTCCGCTTTCGACCAATACACATCAACTTGAATACGCCGATTGCGGGCGCTATCGTTCAAATCTAGCGCCCGTACCTGCACGAAATTAGGGCCGGGCTGGGTTGGATCGAAAGGCAGGGTAAACGCGGGTTTAACCGGTGCTAACTGAGGTGCGATCGCCGCCATAAAGCGCTGAGTTTGCCAAAAACTTGCGTTCATATTTCCCAAAACTGCGAAAGCTCGATCGAGATCCACCACGACCCGCGAGTTCGGATAAGATTCAATGAAACTCAATACCGATAAGCCTTCCGGCGCGTTTGCTCCCTGCTGCAGAGCCGCTCGCAGCGCTTCCACACCCCCACCGTCGCGCCTGGGTATCACTGTAGTCAAATCCGTCAGGATGGCAGTGCCGATGCCCGTATTTAGCAAGTTGCTCAGGCCGACTACATTTAGGGGAATTTTCGCTTGCAGCGCCCGAAAAATTTTACTCCGCTGTTCCTCAGACAGGAGATTGGCATAAGCTTGCAGTTTTGCCGGGACTTTTCCTGTTTCTGCGAGTTCGCGCAAATCTGCAACCGATATTGAAGATTCTAAAATACCTTTGCGGACAACAACCGTTTGTGCAGCTTTTACAGGAGATGTCGTGCCGCTGAAAGGATTAATCGAAATCGAACCCAAAACACTCGCCACCGAAGAAAACCATCTGAAATTTGGTCTGATGCTCATTTTTACCTTATTGAACTAGAGGAGATATATCACCATATTCTCAAAATTCTCCCAGATACCGAGAAATTGTCCTAGATGGCGAGAAATTGCCTCCATCAGGGTGCGATCGGCAAAGCCTCTGGGCATATTTAATTTGTGATCGATAATAATGCTTCTATAGCAATCCTCGCATCATTTGTGAATTTCTTACTCCCTCCCCTTGATAAGGGGAGGGTTGGGGTGGGTAAAAAGTTTACGACTCATTTAGGATTGCTATATATGGCCTACTTACAGTCTAATCTAGACTTCGATAACTTATTAGCCATAATTGTCAAGCAAAGATGGTCATTTGGTTTAAGGCACTAAGGAATGAGAATTAAATAACTTCCACAAGTTTGTGGGACGGGCGGGACGCCCATCCCACAATAACAATTAAAATTGTAAGTTATTTAATTCGCGATCCT
>JARCMA010000162.1 GCA_030248405.1 Microcoleus sp. MP8IB2.171 | reverse complement strand
GGTTTGGTAGTTTTTCTCATTGTCAAATACCTGTTTCTAGACCACTCATATTTATAAATGCACTATTTTGTTATTTTGTCAATGCGTAAGTCCTAGTATGTAGTTGGGCTTGTACGCTATTTCCTAAGCTAAGAGCGCACAAGCGCAACTAGATATTTTTGTTTGATCTACCAATTGGCCTTAGTCCTAAGAATTATTATCCGATCGCTCGAATGCAAGAAAATTGGTTTGTAGTCACGACCTCCGTGCTCGCGGAGTCAATCTAAAATCTAAAATCTAAAATCTAAAATCGTTCGATCGCGCCGCCAAACTTGCCACCACCGCCACCAACTCAGCAGGCTCGATCGGCTTGGGCACGTAAATTTGAAAACCTTGCTGCAGTGCCCGTACCCGTTCCTCTACCCTACCAACCGCCGTGAACGCCAACGCCGGAATTTCCCTGTCCACCATCCGCGATCGCACTTGCTGCAGCAGAGCCTCTCCATCAGAAGCCTGCATCTCGATATCGATCGCCAACACATCCGGATTCAGCCTTTCAATCGCCTCCAGGGCAGCCATTCCAGAGCTAGCCGTCTCCACCTGGGCCCCGCAATCTTCGAGCACTGTACAGGCAAAATCCAGGGAATCCGCGTCGAGATCGATCACCAACACCCGCACTCCAGAAAGATTGCTGCTGACAAAAGACTCCTTTACAGGGGCTCGCGCCACGCTTTGAGGAATCGCAAACTCCCCAAGTCCGGCAACAGACAATCCGCCGTCGCAATGAAGCTGTTGAATTGGCAATTTCACTAAAAACCTCGAGCCTTTTCCCTTCCCGGCCGATTCGGCTTGCACCGTCCCCCCGTGCATTTCCACAAAATGACGTACTAGGGCCAAACCCAAACCCAATCCGTTGTACGATCGCCTTATAGAGCTGTCAGCTTGGCTGAACCGCTCGAAAACATGGGGCAAAAACTCTTCTGAAATCCCTTGTCCCGTGTCGCTAACCTCAATTTCGACACTAGCGGGCGACAAATTTTTACAGCAAGCGGATTCCTCATGGGCAAAAGTCCTCTCCATCTTCCGCACCCCCACCTTCACCTGTCCGCCATCGGGAGTAAACTTAATCGCATTCGACAGCAAATTCCACGCCACCTGTTGCAAGCGGCCGGCATCGCCAAAAATCCGCCCCACCGTTGGGTCGAAATCCGTCACCATTTCAATATTTTTGGCGGCAATCGCGGGCGCGAGAGTATCGATCGCAGCCTCAACAGTCGAAATCACATCCACCCACCGCAAATTCAGCGACAGTTTCCCGGTAATAATCTGCGACACGTCCAGTAAATCCTCGATCAGAGTTGCCAGCGAGCGTGTATTGCGGTCGATCGTTTCCAGAGCCCGAACAGTCGTTTTTTCGTCAAACTTTCGGTTTCGCAGCAGTTGCGCACATCCCAGCATCGCATTCAGCGGCGTCCGCAATTCGTGGGACAAAGTTCCTAGAAACTCGTCTTTAATCCGGTTCGCCCGCGCCAATTCCTGAGCTCGATCTTGCAGTTCTCTTTCCAACTGCTTGCCAACCGTCAAATCGAGAATAAAAGCCACAGATTCTTGCCGCTTTTGGGCCAGCAAAACATATCCGATCAACACCGGAATCCGGCTGCCGTCTCTCCTCCATAATTCCTTTTCGTAGGGAGTGCAAGCCCCCGTTGCTTGTCCCTCTGCCATCCCCTTCTTGTCGAGAGACTGGTACTCCGGCGGTGTGATGTCAATCGAGTTTAATTCCCCGCGCTGCAATTGTTCCCGCGTGTAACCAACTATCCGCAAAAATTCATCGTTAGCCTCGATGATACCGCCGTTAACATCTCCGAAGATAATTCCTATCAAGTTAGCTTCTGCCAACATTCTCAGCTTTTCTTCGCTAGCTTTGAGTGCAGCTTCTGTTTCCTTGCGATCGGTAACGTCTTGGATGTAACCCGACAAACCAGAATCGGAAGGATAAAAACGCATCTTCAACCACTTATTCCATAACGGTACGAATTCTTCATACTCGATTGTTACCTTTTCTGCTAATGCTTTGCTAGCCATTTTGTAAAACGGTAAATCGACAGCCCCGGGAAATATATCCCAAAATTTTTTACCAATCAGTTCTGCTTTTGGTCTGCCTAACAGCTCAATAGCTTTCTGGTTAACGTAGGTATATTTCCAATTTAAATCAACAGCGATAAAAGCATCGGTAATGCTTTCGAGAATGTTAGTAATTTGATCGTTTGCCGATTGCAGCGCTTTAGCTGTTTCTTCTGCTTGCAACCTCGCTGCTTGTTCGCGGGACAAAGCGGCAGCGCGTTCTTGTTCTGCCAGTTTTCGATCGCTAATATCGATGTAAGAACCGATGTAACCTGCAAAAGTGCGATCGGGCCTATACCTGGGTACGCCCGTCCCCAAAACCCAGCGGTATTCCCCGTCATAGCGTCTCATGCGGCATTCAATCCGGTACTCGCTGCCAGCTTTGAAGGCTTTTTGGTAAATATCCAGACATTCTGGCAAGTCATCTGGGTGCAAGCTTTCCATCCAACCCGTGCCCATTTCTTGCGCCAAAGTTCTCCCGGTAAACTCCAGCCAAACTTTGTTAAAGTAATCGCCAAGTTGGTCAGTGTCCGACATCCAAATCATCACCGGCGCGGTATCTGCCATAATCCGAAATCGAGCTTCGCTTTCCTGCTGCTGTGCTTCGGCTTGCTTGCGATCGTTCCGTTCTTGAACTTCCCGCAGGGCCCGCTCAATCGACGGCACCAGGCGTATCAAACGGCGTTTGAGAACATAATCAGTAGCGCCGCTTTTCAAAGTTTCGATCGCCACTTCCTCGCCCAAAGTAGCCGACACAAAAATAAACGGCACTCCCGGACAAGTAGCGCGGGCGATTTCCAGTGCAGCTATCCCGTTAAAACAAGGCAGCATATAATCTGCCAAAATAATGTCAAAACGTTGTTTTTCGAGCGCCGTGGCAAAGTCTTCTCGAGTTTCCACACACACCAGAGAAAATTGGAGTCCGCCATCCATTAGATATGCCTCAATCAGTTCGGCATCTAGGGGACTGTCTTCTACTAAGAGGATACTGAGCGTTTTCACAAAAATTCCTTTTACTTAAATATTAATTATCGGACACAAAATTTGATCGGGCTGCGGTGGGTTAAGTGAAGTCCAAAAAAGTCTTGCGTTTTGAATGGCATAAAAAAATGTAAAAATCAATTGGTTTGATGAGTTGAGCATTCATATCTCAATCCTAACTTCTAATCAAGTTTATTGCTGCTTGCCACGAGGTGAATCCCCGCTCTGACTTGATTGGCTAGTACGCTTGTTTTTCCTTAACTTTCGTCTGCTTCCAAGGAATCGGCACCGCTGGAGTCTTGCTTCTATGCAGTAGTTTAGCTATACCCTGTTGAACAAATAGTTTCGCGCTTCTGGCTAGAAACAACTAGCTATGTAGTAATTTATCTCGCTTGCTACTAAGATACCTCCACAAAACAAATGATCCAATAGCTATGTGGGTTTAGCGAAAATTTCCACAAACCATTTTTGAAGATTGGGGAGGCGATTAATCTGG
>JARCMA010000016.1 GCA_030248405.1 Microcoleus sp. MP8IB2.171 | reverse complement strand
CGGTGATGCCAATTGTGCAGCTTTTGCAAAGGCGGCACATAATGAGACGCGACGTGATAAAAGTCTCTGATGATTTCTGCCCAGCAGACAGAAGCTATTGCTACAGCGCCGACTATCCAGTAATTTACCATGCTCGCACCAGTTTCAAATTTGAGATATTAGATATTGTCTGCTTTGAAAGATAACTCAAAATGGCTTTTATTGCTAGTCTGGTAATTGACTCAGGCGTTTTAAAATCTGCAAAACGCGGTACAATTCATTGCCGGGATTGCGGATTACGAATTCTGGAGATAAGGCATACTGCGCTATTTCGCCTCTGACTAACTTGACAAAAGAGAAGTTAGCACCTGTGGAAATCATTCCAAAAGTAGGAGTTTCGGGATCGGGATCTGCCAGCATATATGTCAGGAGTTGGGCAAGTGCTTCGTCAGTTGAAAACGAAAGTTGTTTGGATTCAATTACTGTCACCCACAAGTTTGCTTTCATAATTAGGATATCTATCCTGCCTTCGATGATTCTGCCTTCGTCTTCTTCTTGAATCGCGATCGACTTTTCGGCTTTGACTTGAAAAGGAGACTCATACAGACCGGCAATAAACAAAATGGGGCTGATGATTGTTAGCTTGACTGCATTTTCCAATACAGGCGGGGTGTCTACCAAGTTGAAGTATATGTCTTGGACGCGATCGAGTAATTGTTTCTCGAAATCAGTTACTTCGGGTAAGTTTTCTTGCCATTCTCGGAAAAATTCGCTGTTGCGAACTCGCTGTAAGCCGAAGTTATCGATTAAATAGCGGAGGTTGATATCTCTTGCTTGAAGTTTTTGGATCATAATTTGCACCACAATGTACTATTTTAAGCTAGTTGACTCAGGCGTTTGAATATCTGCAAAACACTGTACAGTTCATTCTCGCGTCTACGAATTGAAAATTGCTCTGACAAAGCATAACGTGGAGTTTCCCCTCTAACCAACTTAAGAAAAATAAAGTTACCGCCAGTAGTAATCATCCCAAAAGTAGGTTTTTCTGGATCAGGACTCGCCCACATATAAGCTAGGAGTTGTCCCATTCCTTCCTCAATGGAAAAAGCTGCTTTTTTAGACTCGATTACCATTACCCAAAATTGGTCTTTCAAAAGTAAAATATCAAGTCGGCCTTCGATGGTAACGCCGTCGTCTTCCTCTTGAATTTGAATGGATTTCTCAGCTTTTACCTGAAAAGGAGACAGGTAAAAGCCGGCAATAAACAACAGCGGCCCCACTACTGACAGCTTAACTACATTTTCCAGTAAGGGCGGATATGTAAGTAAATTGATAAATCCGGCTTTCAGCCTATCTAGCAATTGTTTTTCTAAATCGGTGATTTCTGGTAAATCTTCTTGAAATTCTCGAAGAAATTGCTCGTCTTCCGCTAGCTGAAGACCGAAGTTGTCTATTAAGTATCGAATGTTTATATCTTTAGCTGCGAGTGTTTGTGTCATTGTTTTATTTTTATATGACTACAGTCCTATTCTACAGCAATTTTTCTGCATTTTGGTATTTATACAGATATTTCTTGACATTTCATAACTTGTATGCAGCGTAATTTATTTAGGTTTTTGGTCAGCAGTTTGCTGTTTTTGGGCTGCTTGCATTTGCAGCAATTGCGGCACGGTGACAAAACGATATCCCTGTTGTTTGAGTTTGGGAATGATTACAGAGACGGCCTCGACTGTTTGCTGGCGATCGCCCCCGCCGTCGTGCAACAAGACGATCGCCCCCGATGTCGCTTGAGACAGCACACTGCGGGTTATAGCAGCCGCCGGAGGTTGCAAAAAGTCTTTAGGGTCGATCGACCACATGACGACTACATAATTCTTCTTTTTGGCATAATCTGCAAAACCGTTATTTAAGCGCCCGCCGGGGGGACGAAACAACAAACTTTTCGCGCCAGTCGATCGATAAATGTGCACGCCAGTATTATCTATTTCATCCGATGCTGTTTTCTCAGTCACATTGTGATAAAAGTGATGCCATGTATGATTGCCGATCGCATTTCCCGCTTTTACTACTTGCTTCGCAATTTCAGGATTCTCTCGCAAATTAGCCCCCAAACAAAAAAATGTAGCTACCGCATTATGTTTCTGCAAAACTGCTAATATTTTCAAGGTTTCCGCAGTTGGCCCATCGTCAAACGTCAGCGCGATAACTTTTGAGTTGCTGATACTTGCTTTATAAACAATCTGGCTGCGAAATTGCGTCGGCGGTGCGAATACCAAAGGTTGTTCAGCGGGTTTCGGAGTCGGAGTTGCGGCGGGAGAAGGCTGTATTTGGGGTTTGGGCGGTTTGACGAGGTTTGGCGGGAAATTGTCAAAAGGGGGGATTTGGGCGAGGGAATTGGAATTACCAGTTTGTCGATTTTCTGAAAATAGTAAAATTAGGGCGATCGTTACGATCAATATAATACTTTGAATCGCTAATTTTTTAGTAAATTTGGTATTCATTAACTGTACTATTTGCTATTAACGATCTAATTATCGCTTACAACTTTGTCTAAAATTAGATAAAATCCAAGATAGCAACGCATAACAACAGGAGAAAAGCCATGATTGCTCCGGCAAATCTCAGCCGCATCACGATTCCCCCTCTGGAAAATGGCGATTTGCTCAGCCGTGCAGAATTCGAGCGGCGCTATACAGCCATGCCCGCACTCAAAAAAGCAGAATTGATTGAACGAATTGTTTATATGGCTTCACCCTTACGCTTTGAACCCCACGCCGAGCCTCATGCCGATTTAATGGGCTGGCTGTGGAGTTACAAAATTGCTACTCCAGGCGTGCGTCTGGGCGATAATCCCACCGTGCGTCTCGACGTGGATAACGAACCTCAACCCGATGCTGTATTGCTAATTGATTCCCTACATGGCGGCCAAACTTGCCTTAGCGATGATGGCTATATCGAAGGTGCACCCGAATTTGTTGCCGAAATTTCTGCCAGTACCGCTACGATCGATCTGCGGGACAAAAAACGAGTTTACCGCCGCAATGGAGTCAAAGAATATCTCGTTTGGCAAGTCATGAATCGCCGAATTGATTGGTTTTCCTTGCAGGAAGAAGAATATATTGCTCTTCTCCCCGATGCTGAAGGAATTATCCGCAGCCGAGTTTTTCCGGGGTTGTGGCTGGCAGTATCAGCACTTATAGATGGGGATATGCCAAGTGCGATCGCAACTCTTCAAGCCGGATTAAACAGTGACGCACATCAAGAGTTTGTCCAACAGTTAGCCAGCTTTCCAAATCCCGCTTAAATATCCCCTCAATCTCTTAGTCTGCGGAGGCAGACTTCGTTTGTATAGTCGCGGTTTCAACCGCCGAGCGAGCAATCGGGTAATGAACCCAGATTTGATATCATCCCCCTACAATCGGCAAGTCTGCCGCGCCCTTTCATCCTCCGGTTCTTGCCAACCCCAAGAAAAATGACTCACCGCATTAATTTGCGGCGTTGCCGAACGAATTGCCCGCATTTGAATCTCCAAAGACGGCCGATTTTTCACAGATTTTCCCCAATCTCCGGCAATGGCAGGAATAATTTTTGCTCCCGGAGGCGCTAAACTCACTACCCGCTCCACCTGCGGCACAATACAGCTTACATCCCCGCAATTTCCGTAAGACATCGCGTGGAATTCTACAGCAGCCGGAAAGCTGTCCCAAGGCTGCAATCTCGAATCATATCCCCCTTGATTTATTTTTTTATTGGCATCAGGAAAAAATACCGCTCCTACAGGAATTCCCAGGCTTTGAGCTGGCCGAGTTGCTACTCCAAAAAAATCTAAAATTCCTTGGACTGCGTGAGCAACGCTCAGTTGCCAGAGGTCTTTTTGTAGAATGCCGGTGTCGGGAAGCGGCGGTTTTGGTGTCGGTTTTGGTGTCGGTTTTGGTGTAGGAGTTGCAGCGTTTGGCGCTTTAGTGGCGGGAGTTTGTGAAGCTACTTTTGATGCCGCATTCTGTCTTATAGAAGCGGGAGTTGCTACTGGTACAGGTTGCGGAATTCGACCCTGCCAAAGAGGTTCTCGCTCATTCGGATACTGTTTAACTACTGCTTGAACGTCATTAGTATTGATAAATCCTTTAGTCAAATATCGCTGAATTAAATCTCGCCCTTGCTGATTGTTAGCCCGCTGTAAAAGCATTTGCTGCGATGCTGGGCCGTAAATCCACAAGTCTTGAACTTTGGTAGCAACTGAAGCCGGCCCGAAGCCCCGTAGATAGCGAATGTAGTCGAATAACATTCCTTGCGGTCGGCGCTTGACTATTTGATTTACTAATAAAGTATAGTCTTGTCTCGCTTGCGGACTGTAGGGGTCGATAAAGGCTTGATTGCCCGGAACTTCTCCGAAGTCGTCGTTAATTGTTGCATCTTTAATTATTGTTAAACTTGTCTGGTTTTGGCCGTTTAATGCGAGGTTCTGCTGTCTATCGGGACGCTGAGAATAGGTATAGCCAAAGTTCATGGTAAACAACCATGCGTATACTTTTAAACCTCGCTGTTTGCCTTTGGCGATCGCCTTTTCCAACAAATCATATTTCTCGTAGCCACGATTTCTGACAACAGAAGGCCAAGCAGTCGGATTGTCTGCGACTGGTAGCAGCACTTGACCGTCATAAAATGTTTCTATATAGACTTGGTTGTAGCCTTTATTCACAACTTTGTCTAATACTCGATCGATTTCTCCGGGTCTGACATCGCAGGGATACAAACGCAGCCAAACAGCTTGGGTTTCGGGCCAAGTTTTTTGGCGGCATTCTGCTATTTCCCGCGCGTGTTTGTTCAAAACAGCAAAATATGCTTGCTGAGATTCCCGTTTTCCCGACAGCGCGGCGCGGCGCAAGTCTTCTTTTTGATTTACTTGTTCTTGGGATAATTGGCAATAGGCTAATGTTTGGGCAAAAGCTGGTTGATTTCCGATAAACGGCCAAACAAGCTGGCTGATGAAGCTACTGGTTAAAACAGCAGTTACCGCACTGAAAAAGCGTCGCTGGTGTTGAAAATTCGCGATGCGGGTTGGTGCAATTTTCATGGGAGAATTAAATTTGGGTTTTCTAGTTTCAATTGGCTGGCGATCGCTGAATTGGCGATCGCCCAGACGCACATCTACAAATTTTCTACTTTTTTGAGGTTAACCCCGCCGAACAAAGGGTGCAAGCCCCGTAATTAAGTTGTGGAGATCCTAATTTTAGATTAAATTTCAATCTCCCAGATTAATCTGTGGAGTAAATCTAAAATCTAAAATCTAAAATCGACTGATCTAGTTATGGCACAAGTCGATCGCACAATGCAAATTATGTCTGGCGGCTATTTAGATCGTGTGCGATAAAATAACGATAAGACTCGGCGGTTGAAACCGCTGCTATACAAACGAAGTCCGCCTTCGCCGACTAAACAGTAAAAAAGTAAAAAAGCCTGATTTCGTATCATATACCAGTTCAATTTTTCAGTATTTTCTCACTAAATGCAGTAAAAAAAGCGCCTGGGTAAAGTGGGCGCTAAAAGCAGTTGATATTTCTACTAAAAATTGTTAACACTCAAATGTTAAGGATGCAAAGATCAATTATAAAAATTTATCTTTTATCCCTAAATTTTGAGATTAAGCTCCTCTGTTAAGAGCAGCTTCAATCTGCTGAAATTCTGACTCAAGACGCTTTTTCAATTTTTCAGGAACGGGACGGTTTGGATAGGAACTGTAATGTCCTGCCAAAGAGTTTAATGCCGTCCGCATTGTCGTGAAAGAGGCCAGCTTGGTAAGAGCAGGATCGCGGCGGTAGGCAGCAAAAAAATCGTTGATACTTGTGCGAGCCTCGGCTTGAGCGGCTGCTTTTTCCGGCGCGCCCTCTGGCAAAGTGAGCGCTGTTCTCAAGCTCTTCACTAATGCTAATGTGTCTTGACCATAATCTCCACTCAGAGTGGCTGGAACATTGGTACAGCCCGCTACGCCGATGACAACAACTAATACCAGGGCTAACAGACGGGAAATGTAATGCTTCATAAGGTTTAGAAAAATGGAAGCGAAAGCGGCAATCAAAATTAACCTTTATCCTATCTCGAATTGAGCTAATAATGCCAATTTTTCATTTTTTTGTACCTTTACCATGAAACATAATTTTTGTCAATCCAAAATCTAAAATCTAAAATCTAAAATCGATTGATTTGTCCAGCAACGACGGAGAGAATTTGGGTTTGTCGCAGCCACTGAGCATCAAAAGCGCCTAGGTGAGTTGTAGTAATAAGAGTTTGAAATCGTTCTTGAATTGTTTCTAAAAGTTGATTTTGGCGGCTCAGATCGAGTTCTGCAAGTACGTCGTCGAGCAACAGTAAAGGCGCTTCGCCGACGACTTCTTCAATAAGCTGCAGTTCGGCTAATTTTAATGCTAATACCAGAGTTCGCTGCTGACCTTGGGATGCGTATTGACGAGCTGGGGTATTGTTAATTGTAAATGTAATGTCGTCGCGGTGAGGGCCGACTAAAGTGGTTCCTTGAAACTGTTCTGCGATCGCCCTTTTTTGAATTTTCTCTAAAAATGCTTGTCGCACTCCTTCGAGATTATCTTTAGCGATTAATTCCGGGCCTACTTCAATATTAGCATCGTATTTCACATCTAAAACTTCGGCAGAACCGCTAATTGAACGGTGCCAATTTCGCGCTAAAGGCATCAAACGCTCCAAAATTCGATCGCGCCTGCGGATCACGCGAGCGCCCGCTGTCGCCAACTGCGCGTCCCACAAAGCTAATTCTGAACGGGGAATTGAGCACTCGGAATTAGGAATTGGGAAGTCTTCTTTATTTTCCGGTTCCGGACTTTCGGGTGCAATAAATCGCATTTTGTCAAAACTTTCGGAAAATTCGGCTTTCCTGATTGCTTTAGAACGTTTCAATAGAGCGTTTCGCTGGCGCAAAATTTGATTGTATTGCTGCAAAATGTGAGCATAAATCGGCTCTAACTGGATGACTAGGCGATCAATCCAATTGCGCCTTCCTTCGGGGCCGCCGCGCACTAAGTCCAAATCCAAACAGGAAAACTGTACCACATTGATGACGCTCAAAAAGTCTAAATGGCGACGCAGCGGTTCGCCGTTGAGCTTTAGGGTGCGGCGCGCCTGGGATCGCAGTGTTAAAGATAGGTCGATCGCTCCGGTTTGACGTTCGAGTGTAGCATCTATTTGGGCGATCGGCTTTGATTCGAGGATTAAATCGCGATCGCGCGATACTCTGTGGCTTTTTAATGTCGAAAGCAACTCTACTGCTTCTAACAAATTAGATTTTCCTTGGGCGTTATTTCCTACTAAAATTGTTTTGGGAGCGTCAAACGTTACCTTTTGATCTAAGTAGTTCCGAAACTGCCGTAGGTGCAGTGTTTTCAAATACATAATATTGGGAATAAGGAAGTTCGGCAGCGGATTCTGTAACGGATTTAACTGATTTAAAATATGCACCTAGTCGTGCATTTATCAGATGTAACTGGTAATTGGTAATTAGGGTTTTTAGTGAGGACTTTAGTCCTCTGACTTTGCGGACTAAAGTCCTCACTACAAACCAAATATCGGCTGAGAATACTATTTTCTAGCTTTGTACAAACGCACGAACAGTTTTTCCATTTCAATCCAGACAAACATCAGGGCGCTGAAACCGAAGCAAACCAGTAACTCAAAAGGTGTCAAATAGTGAGTGCCGAAAAATGCTCTCAGCGGCGGAACGTAAATCAGCATCAATTGCAAACCAGTAGTAACAATCACCGCTCCCCAAACAAAAACATTAGTGAAGGGGTTTAACTCGATAGTTAGCTGAGTGTTAGACCGAATTGCGATCGCGTGACCCATTTGCGCCAAACACAGAGTTGTAAACACCATTGTTTTCCAAGCATCTGGATTCCCGTGTCCGGGAGAGTGAGTATATCCGTAAGCCCAAGACATCATCGCGATCGTCAAAATTGCAAAAATAATCCCGATCCGAATGATGTAAGAACCCAAACCCCGCGCAAAAATACTTTCTCGCGGACTGAAAGGAGGCTTTTTCATCACGTTTGGTTCTCCCGGTTCCACGGCCAAGGCCAAAGCGGGAACGCCGTCAGTTACTAAATTCATCCACAAAATTTGCAGCGGCGTTAGCGGCACTCCTCCCAAACCAATTAAAGGTGCGGCCGCAATTGTCAAAACTTCGCCGATGTTGCTGCCCAAAATGTACTTAATAAAGCGCCGAATGTTGGTATAAACTACTCGCCCTTCTTCAGCGGCGGCGACAATTGTTGCGAAGTTGTCGTCTAGCAGCACCATATCGCTAGCTTCTTTGCTGACATCGGTGCCGGTAATTCCCATTGCGATGCCGATATCGGCTTGTTTCAAGGCGGGGGCGTCGTTAACGCCGTCGCCGGTCATCGCGACAAATTTGCCCCAACTTTGCAAAGCTTGGACTATTCGCAATTTGTGTTCGGGGGAAACGCGGGCGTAAACACTAACCTGTTCGACTTGCTGTTTGAGTTCTTCTTGGCTAAGCTTTTCTAATTCTTGACCGGTGAGAACTCGATCGCCTTCTTTAGCAATACCTAAATCGTAGGCGATGGCTTTTGCCGTCAACTGGTGGTCTCCTGTAATCATCACCACCCGAATCCCTCCATCGCGGCACTTCACCACGGCTTCCCGCACTTCCGGGCGCGGTGCGTCCAGCATACTGACGAGTCCCAGCCAAACCATGTCTTGTTCGCTGGTTTCCTCAGAACCTTCGGAGGGCAGGTTTTCCCAGATTTTGTACCCAAATCCGAGGACTCGCAAACCTGCGCTTGCCATGTTGTTGTTTTCGGCGAGGATGCGATCGCGCATTTCCTGGTTTAAAGGTTGTACTCGATCGCCAACTATAATCCCTTGGCAGCGCTCCAAAGTCAACTCTGGAGAACCTTTGGTAAACATCAAATAATTCTGCTGCTGTCCGTTTTCGCAGGGAAATCCCGAATGTGGAGATCGGCCGGGGACTTCGCAAATCACGCTCATCCGCTTGCGTTCGGAAGAAAAAGGAAATTCCGCCGTGCGTTGCAACAATTGAGACTGTTGTTCCTTATAAATGCCTGCTTTTCCCGCTAAAGACAGCAGAGCTCCCTCTGTGGGGTCGCCCAAAATCTTCCATTCTTGCTGTTCGTGCTGTAATACTGCGTCGTTGCAAACTGCACAGGCAATTAATAAAGATTCGAGTTCTGGATATTCTTCTAAATTAGTAATTTGGGCTGATGTATGGCGATCTGTAAAATCTCCGATCGGGGCATAGCCGTCGCCTCCGATGGCGACAGTGCAGTCGCCCGTAGACACTAGCTGAACTACCATTTTATTTTGGGTCAGAGTGCCTGTTTTGTCGGAACAAATGGTTGTTACCGAGCCCAAAGTTTCGACGGCTGGCAGTTTGCGAATTAGGGCGTTTCGCTTCACCATCCGCCTAGTTCCGAGTGCCAAAGTAACTGTCACGACTGCTGCGAGTCCTTCGGGAACTACAGCAACTGCCATACTCAAAGACACTTCTAACAGTTCTTCAAATCTGCTGGTATCTAACCCGATGCTGCCGTTGTTGAAGGTAATCATGCCGCCGATGACGACAACTACGACTAGGCCCAGAGCACCGGAGACTAGAACATTTCCCAACTGGCTCATCCGTTGTTGCAGGGGAGTCGGTTCGGTTTCTACTGACTGAAGCATGGCGGCAATTTTGCCAATTTCAGTTTGCATTCCGATGTTGGTGACGATCGCCTTGGCGCGTCCCTGAACCACTTCTGTTCCCTGAAAAATCAGGTTGAGTCGATCGCCCAAGGAAGCATCTTCGGGAAGTTCTAAATTAGCTTGCTTGGTAGCTGCGATCGCTTCTCCCGTCAAAGCAGATTCTCTGACTTGCAGGTTGGAAGCTTCGATCAAGCGTCCGTCTGCGGCTATTTTTACCCCAGCCTCTAACAGCATCACGTCTCCGGGTACGAGTTCCTTGGCTGCTATTTCCGAAGTTTTGCCGTTCCGCAGGACTCGGACTAGGGGAGAAGAGAGGTTTTTCAGGGCTGCGAGGGCTTTTTCGGCACTTTGCTCTTGGAAATAGCCGAGAATGCCGTTGAGCACTACGATCGCAAAAATGGCGATCGCATCTTTGGGAAAAGTATTTGACTTGATGTCTAAGAATCCAGAAATCACGGCGACAAACATCAGCATTATCAACATGATGTTGGTGAACTGATCGACAAATATCGACCAAGCACTGCGGCCTCCTGTTTCTTCTAGTTCGTTGGGGCCGTATTGCTGCAAGCGTTCTGACACCTGTTGGCTGCTCAAACCAGTATCTTTGTTGCTGTTTAGCTGCTGGAGGGTTTTGTCAATTGCTACGGTGTGCCAAGAAGAGGGAGAATTTAAAGACATAAATTACGATCGAGCATGGGGCATAAAGGTGGTTGCGGCCGGACAGCTACAGCCGATCCATCTGGCTGATTACAGTCAGAGACTTTTAAGT
>JARCMA010000161.1 GCA_030248405.1 Microcoleus sp. MP8IB2.171 | reverse complement strand
CACTTGTCGGCTCGAACGCCCACTTGTCGGTATGATTGAATCAATGACGTGGCAATCGACTGACTCACTCTTTTAAGATACAAGGGGCGGGTTCACCAACCATCTTTAATTCCCATTCCAAATATTGATAAACCCGCCCCCACTCTACCAAAAAATTCTGATTACATAAAAGGTTTGTCGGTATCTGGGATGGGTGGGGGCGGGTTTTTTAATTCTGCGATTTGATGAGATAAATTTCGGCGAACCCGCCCCTACCAATCTGCGTGTTTTCGCGATTTTTATTCGCCGGACTTTGTTTCCTGGGTTTGCGATTGAATCACCGCACTCCAATCATCATTGTTAACTGCAGCTTCCAGATGCTGGTGTCGTTCACCGTCAATTTTTGCTGCTGTTTCTAACTCTTTGGTAAGAGTGGAATCGGCCATTGCTTTGCGTAATTTCAGCTTCTTTTCTTCATAAGCTTTTTCTTCCTCAGCAGACATAGCAGCGCGGGCTGCTTGGCCTACCGTAGCCGCCCACATTTCGCTGTCAGAACCGTTTCCAGGCGGAATGCTGCCAATTTCTGCTATCCAAGCATCCCGCAAACTTTCCATTTCTTCCCGCTTCGGGAATTTGAAAGTTTGCACACGCAGGAAAGCACAATTTTCTGTGCCATTTTGGGCGATGTGACCGTTGATTGAAAGCAGGATATTTCGCGAATAACCTATAAACTGAGTGTTGCGGGCAGTATCCATTACAGCGTAAACGCCGGCGACTTTCGCGTTAGTTGCCAAATCGCGCCATGTATCTATCGACATTACTTGCGTGCCGTCATTTTCTAATTCAGAAATAGCGGCTGCTGCGCTGTGTTCTGAGTCGGAACTGTATAAAAAGTTGTGCAGTCCTTCATGGGCGACAGGTACGTTTTGATGTTCAATTGCTACATCTCGATCGGCGTTCACTTGATTAGCTTCCATAAAACCCAATTCCTCAAAAAATGTCAACTTTACTCATTAAATCTGAAATCTTGCACCATTCTCAATAAGCTTTTTATGAACAGGCTTTCCGGCCTGTTCCACAAAGAGTGAATTTTCTTGTGGAACAGGCCGGAAAGCCTGTTCTTGAGAATGGTGCAATATCTCAGTTAAATCCCACTTTCAGTGGCGGGCAAGATGTCCACCCCACAATCAAGTTCTAGTGGAACAGGCCGGAAAGCCTGTTCTATTGTTTTTTGCCCTTATCTACTTAACTTACGGCAATTTGTTGCAATTCCTCGTCAGTCAATTTAACTTCGATCGCCTTTACGGAGTCCTCAATGCTCGATAATTTTGTCGCAGCGGGAATCGGAACGACGCAGGGCGATTTTGCCATCAACCAAGCTAATATTATACAGTAAACAGAAACGTTTTTTTCGGCGGCTAAAGAGGCGATCGCGGGCATATCTTGCAAGCTGGTGACTCGGCGGCTTCCCCCCAAAGGACTCCAGGGAAAAAATGTCAGTTTTTCGGTTTCACAATATTCCAGTACGCCGTCTGATTCTGGCTGTCTGTGCCAAGGATTGTACTGATTCTGCACGGAGACAACTTCTACTGTATCGCGGGCACGTTTGATCTGCTCTACCGAAAAGTTGGACACTCCAATAAATCGAATCATTCCTGCTTCTACTGCTTCTTTTGCGGGTGCTAGGGCTGCTTCGATGGTATAAGCGGGATCGGGCGAGTGATATTGCCAAAGGTCGATCGGTTCCTTGCCGCCCAATGCTTCAAAACTTTCCCGAATTGTCTTGCGTAAATGGTGGGGGTTGCCATTGCGCGTCCACGCACCTTGAGGCCGCATTAAGCCGCCTTTAGTGGCCACAGTAACAGCCCTAACATCTCCGCTGTATTGTTGTAAAGCTTTGGCAATCAGGTGCTCGTTGTGGTGTTTGTCGGATTGATCTTGGCAGTAGGAATCGGCGGTGTCAATTAGGGTGACACCCAAATCGAGGGCGCGGTGAATTACCGCAATTGATTGCGATTCTGGTGGCCGGCCACTTAAGGACATTGGCATACATCCAAGACCGATCGCGCTGATAGTAAAATTACTGTTACCCAGTTTTTTCCTTTTCATTTGTTTGCCTTCATTTGCGTGGTTTATTTTCAGTTTACATTTCAAGGATAGATTGAAATCTTACATTTATTTAACTATCTAAGTAAATAGAAAAAATATTTTTTAGATAAGCTGTTTTGCCTTGAAAATGTATATTTCAATTCCCTATTCCCCCCGTGTCAAATCCTCTCCCTGTCAAACATAATAGACAATCTAGATGTGCAGCAGCTTACCTACCCACTTAACTAGCTGGAAGCGCTGGTGTAAAAGCGGAGTGCAAATTGCCAGAAGTAGCGGGAGAAAAATAACAGCCCGATCGCCAATATTCCCGCCCCTGCGATCCAAACGATTTCACCTCTCCCCAGCATGGCTTCTGCAGGCACAGTCGTCAAGAAGGCAACGGGAACTACGAAAGTGAAGAAAAATCGATAAGCTGCGGGATAAGCTGCCATTGGAAATCTACCCGCTTCTAACAATCCTTTGAGAACTTCGGTAACGTTGTAAATTTTGACAAACCAAATGCTGGTTGCACCTAACATAAACCATATACTGTAAAGAGTAATAGTTCCGAATAACAGCGGTATTGCTGTTAAAAAATAGTTGCCGATTTCTACTCCCAACTTGTTAGCAGCATACAGCAGCAATACGGCGCCCAAGATTAAATCTGGGATTCCCCAAGGCGAAACTGTGTTTGCAGACAGCCAGAATTGGGAACTGATGGGTTTGAGGAGTACGAAATCGAGAGTACCTTGCTGCACTCGATCGACAATACGGCTGAGATTAGGTGCTAGAAATGTTGAGGAAAACCCCTGCAAAATCGTGAAAATGCCGAGTACAACTAAGGCCTCTTCCCATGAATAGCCCGAAAATGTGTAACCGGTACGGTAGAACAAAAACAGCCCAAACAAGCTGCCCGCAAGATTCCCGAGGCTGCTGAGGGCCGCGAGGACAAAGTTGATTCGGTATTCTAGTTCCGCTGCGATCGCCGCACCCCAGAACAATTTCAGTACGTGCAAATATCGTCCCATGTTTGTCGCCATTTTTTGCCGTTGAAATACTTAGATTTCATCCTATTGTAAAGGTTGTGTGAAGTTAACTGCTGTACTGGCTGCTTTTTTCACTATAATTTTAAATTATTTATACCGCTTAGTTAAGTAGTTTTACTAACACGTATTATTAATTTATCTAACAATATTTAAACAAAGATTACAATTATTAATTTCAGTTCATCTTAAGCCCATATCTTTTGGCAATTATTAAGAATACTTTATCTTTTTACACCAATAATCGCTGGATTGATTATAAATACTAATGTGTTACAAATCTTAATCTTATAAAGATTTGACAAATATAGCAAGCCTAAAATTTATAACTCCTGCCAGGATTGCTATCTGATAAGAGTTGAGGGTAAAAATACAAGATTAAGGCACTATTTAGCGCGTATAAAATGAAAAAGTCTTGTTATAGTAATCCTTGCAGGAGTCCCAAACTTTTTACCCCACCCCAACCCTCCCCTTATCAAGGGGAGGGAGTAAGAAATTCACAAATGATTGAGGATTGCTATATTCTAAATTAGACAACAACTTTGATATTCAATTCAATTACTAATTTACTATCTAAAATTTGCAGATGTTCCAATTCCGTATCAAAATCAAAGCAATCATTCTCTGCGTCTGCGATCGCATTATAAGTTTATCATACCTTGATTCAGCAACGCCTAATTTTAATTAACATCCTGTCCCTCCCTTAAGCAGGGCTGGGGGGACAGGATGAAAGGGGGAGCGAGGCTTAAAGCGATCGATAAACGCGATAGTTAATTTCAGGGAAAATATTATCAATCTCCTCAACCTTCTCCAACCAACCAGAATCGACTTTGCCTTCTTTCACTTCATCGTACAACTTGTGAAAGCGCATTAAGTGCGATCTAGTCCGCCGCACCGCATAGGGAACCATCGTCCCCGTCCGCATGATAAACGCCCAGTCAGATGATTGAGCTAACAGCACTTCCCGCGCGGCCTGGTTCAAAGCCCGATACTGCAATTCATCCTCTGGTTCCATGCTTCCCAACTCAATCATCCGTTCCGCTGCTTTGTGCAAGTGCGGGTAAATCCAAGCATTGGTATCGTTGAGCCAATACTCGTGGAAACCCCGGAAACCCCAGCTAGACTGAGACGGGCGGCACACTTGCTGAGTCCGATTTCCCCGCAAATAATCGGCTAAGTGCGTCATTTCGTAGGTATTTTGGTCGTGCCAACTCTTGCGGAATAAGTAATCTAAGAACCAAGGCCCTTCGTACCACCAATGACCGAAAAGTTCCGCGTCGTAAGGCGATACAATAATCGGGGGACGCTGCATAATCCCGTTGAGGTGTTCGACTTGCCGTTCCCGGTTGAAAGCAAAGTTGCTGGCGTGTTCGGCGGCTTTTTCCCTTGCCCAGTAGGGATCGTATAACTGTTTGTCGCCTAAACCTAATCCGCGACCGGTGATTTTGTGATATTTAATCCCGGTGTTTTTGCGCTGGCCGTTAGGCATGATGTAGGGTTTGATGTAGTCGTAGTCGGCTTCCCAACCCAAATCTTTGTAGAATTCTCGGTATTCGGCCGCGCCGGGATAGCCGACTTCGGAAGACCAAACTTGCTGCGATGATTCGTGATCCCGACCAAATGCTGCGACTCCGCATTCTGTGAAAATTGGGGCGTAGCTGCCGTAGCGGGGACGGGGGCGGGCGTAGAGGATGCCGTGACCGTCTGTGAGAAAGTAGCGCAGGCCGGCGTCGGCTAACATCCGCTCTAAGCCTTCATAGTAGGCGCATTCGGGCAGCCAAATGCCTTTTGGTCGGCGGCCGAAGTTTTCTTCGTAGTTGTCGCAGGCTACTTGTATTTGCGCCCAAACTGCCTCTGGGTACATTTTCATCAGCGGTAAGTAGCCGTGGGTGGCCCCGCAGGTCATGATTTCGAGGTTGTTGCTGTCTTGGAATTGTTTGAAGGCTTTGACTAAATCTCGATCGTACTTTTCCCAAAAGTTGCGGACTTGAGAGAAATGGGCGGCGTAATGTTCGGCTAAATAGCGGAGGTGACCGTTGCCGCTGTTGTGTTCGATTTCGAGATCCGCCAGTTCTTCGAGTTTAGCCAAGTGGTCGTCGAAGCGGTCTTGCAGCAAGGGGTCGCGCAGCATGGCAACCAAGGGCGGTGTCATGCTCATGGTAATCTTAAAGTCGATGCCGTCGCGTTTTAGCCCTTCAAAGACTTGCAGCAGGGGAATATAGGTTTCCGCGATCGCCTCAAACAGCCATTCTTCTTCTAAAACGTAGTCGCTTTCGGGGTGGCGGACAAAGGGCAGGTGGGCGTGGAGAACGAGTGCGAGGTAGCCAATAGTCATAATGATTTGGATGTCGTAGTTATTAACTGACGCTAGAGTTAGTGACAGCTTTAAAATATTTTAAGATTTTATGCTGAAACGGGACTCACAAAATGCCGTGTTTTTTTAATGGCCTTTCTCTAACAAACTAAATGTCAGCAAATTCTGATTTTCTGCTTGCTGTCGGATTAGGGCTGCTGCTGTTTGAGAGTCTACTGCCTTTGAGAAAAAGAATCCCTGGGCGTACTCGCATTTTAACCCTTTGAGTATATATAGTTGCGAGGCTTCTTCGACTCCTTCGGCTACTACATCCATGCCTAAATTGTGCGACAAAGTAACTATTGATCGTACAATTTCTGTCGGGTCAATGCCTCCTTTACTGAAATCGAACTCACCTCCCATCCTGCTAACAAAAGAGCGGTCTATTTTTAAGGTATTGGTGGGGAATCGGTGCAGGTAGGAAAGCGATGAATAGCCGGTGCCGAAGTCGTCAATGCACAAGTGTATGTTTCGGGTTCTAAGCTGCACCAGCATTGCTGTTACTGATTCGGAATTTTCTATGAGTACGCTTTCGGTAATTTCTAGTTTTAAACTGCTGCCGTCGAGGTTAGTTTCTTCGAGAACTTGGTCGATGTATTCGATTAAATCTGGCTGAGAAAACTGTTTGACAGAAATGTTGACACTAACGCTCAATGGGGGGGTGCTGGGAAATAGCTGCTGCCACTGGCGGATTTGGTGGCAAGCTGTGCGGAGTACCCAGCGGCCGAGGGGTACGATCAAGCCGGTTTCTTCGGCGATGGTGATGAATTCGCTGGGGGAAACTAAGCCGCGTTCTGGATGCTGCCAGCGCACTAGGGCCTCAAAACTGGTAATTGTGTTAGTGGCGATCGACACGATCGGCTGGTAGTGAATAATAAACTGGGGCGCTGCGGATAAGGGAGGTAAGGCTGATTCGGAGGACGGGGGAAAGTCTTCTTCTCTAGCCGGCTCTCTAATTGATTCGATCGCCCGCCGCAGGTCGTTTTCTAGCTGCAACAGCCGCAAAGCGTGGGCGTGCATGGAACTGTTGAAAACTTCGTGTCGGGCTCTGCCGAGTTCTTTGGCTCGGTACATTGCTGTGTCAGCGTCGCGCAGCAGGTTTGTCGGTTCCAGGTATTCGTCGCCAGAACTGAATGCTATGCCGATGCTGGCGGTGATAAATACTTCGTGTCCGTCTAGAAGGATAGGGGATGTGATTTTCTTTTGCAGGCGGTTGACAATGGTGGTAGCTTCATTGATGCCCTCGATGTCTTCTAGCAACAGCACAAACTCGTCTCCTCCAAGGCGGGCCACTGTATCTCCAACCCTCAGACAAGCTTCCAGACGCCGCGCGATCGATACTAGCAGTTGATCGCCGATGGCGTGGCCGAGGGAATCGTTGACTACTTTAAATCTATCTAAATCGAGAAACAGCACGGCAAACAAGTAGTCTTTGCGCCGTTTGGCCATCCTCAGAGCGTGTTCCAGCCGATCGGTAAATAGCGATCGGTTGGGCAATCCGGTGAGGGCGTCGTGAAAAGCATCGTGCAGCAGTTGTTCTTCAGCGAGTTTGCGCTGAGTGATGTCGTGACAGTTAATCACGATTCCCTGGACTGCGGGATCATACAGCAAGTTGGTGGCTACAGCTTCTACATAACACCAGGAACCGTTGCGGTGGCGAACTCGGTACTCAACTGGGCACTGGCTTCTTTTGGGGTTTTCAATGGCTTTGTGGAGGGTTTCGGTGATCGTGGCGCTGTCGTCGGGGTGAACTATTTCTAAGGCGCTGCGGCCGATCGCATGGTGGGGCGGGTATCCTAAAATTCGCTTGACGGAAGGGCTGATGTAGCGGAAAATTCCCTCGGCGTCGAGAATGATCGTGATGTCTGTGGCATTTTCAATCAGCGAGCGAAATCGCTGTTCGCTTTGGCGCAGGGCTGATTCTGCTTGTTTGCGATCGCTGATGTCCAGGGCTACTCCGTCTATAATTACGTCGCCGTTTTCGTGTTTGGAAAATTTAGCGCTGTCTTGCACCCACTTGACCTCCCCAGATCTCAGAACGATGCGGTACTGGCGATCGCACGGCAAAAGACTCGCTGTCGATGCTGCTACGCTGCTGTCAAAAGAGCTTTTGTCCTCTGGATGGATAATTTCGGTCAATAGTTCCGGGCGCGCCATTACTTCTTCGACCCCAATTCCAGTTACTTCACGCACGCCCGGACTGATGTAGGGCATGGACATTGTGCCGTCTGGATGCAGCACGGTGCGGTAGACTGAGCCGGGAATGTTGGCTGCCATTGTGGCTAGCTGCTGCTGGATGCCGCAGACTGCTGCTTCGGCGCGCTTGCGTTCTGCAAGTTCGGTTTGGGCTTGTTGGTAGAGTTCGGCTTGGTGGATCGCGATCGCGCACTGATCGGCTATGGCTTTGAGTAGCGACAGTTCTTCGACGCTCCAAGAGCGCGCCCGATCGCACTGATAGAGGCTAATTCCGCCCAAAAATGACTGCTGGTAGAGCAGTGGCGCGATCGCGACGGAGCGAAACCCTACCGACTCTGCTGATTCTTGCAGCGACGGGCACAGTGTCGATAACTCGTCGATGATCAAGGTTTCCCCGGCCGCGAGCCCGGATCGGTAGCGCTCAGCCACTTGGCAATTTAGCCCGACGAACCGTTCTCTGTCGGCTGCTTTGCTGATGTAGCGAATTCTGATGCCGCCTTCATTGTCTGGCTGCAAGATGGCGCAGGCGCTGATTTCGAGAGCTTCGTGCAGTTGATCTGCGGTGGTTTGCAGCACTTCGTCGAGTACAAGGGTGAAGCGCATGGCTTGGAGGATGCGGTTGACGATCGCTTCTCGCTGAGCTTGCCGCTGAATTTGGGCGATCGCTTCTTGTTGCTGGCGCCGCATTTTGTATTCTTGGAGCGATCGTTCTAAGACTGTTGGCAACCTAAACAGTCGCCCTTTTAATACGTAATCAGTCATTCCGGCTTTGATGCACTCAACTGCCGCTTCTTCTCCCAAACTTCCCGTTACTAAAATCAAGGGTATGTCTTGCCCTAATTCCTGCATTAATTTCAACACTTCTAAACCGTTGAAGCCGGGGAGGCGGTAATCTGAGAGTACAGCATCGTACTGGCAATTTTGCAGCAGTTTTCTGCACTCTGTTGCTGTTTCGGCCGTGTCGCACTTAAAATTTACCCCCCCCGATTCTAAGGCGAGCACTATTAATTCCATATCTTCTGCCATGTCTTCGATAATCAACAATTTTAATGTTGATTCCGCTACCATTTTTAGTAGATAGTTGGTCTGATTTATATCTAACATAAGGTATGGGGGGGAGGTTTTCAATTGGTTATTCGTGTTGTTGCTAGTAACTTTTTAGACGGAATTTGCTTGTTAATTTTATCTCGATATTTTTAGCAAAATCAATTATATATTCTACTCGCAAGACCTTTATTTAGCACCGGCCGTCGAGGGCTGACAGAACCGATTGGGGATCATCCCAATTTTTAAAAGAGCGTTTTTTAGGAGTACGAGCATCTTTCACAGCCAAGCCTAGAGCTTTCGCTTCCATCCCTAATAGTGAACACTCCTGTCACACCAAAATTCGGATGATCTCACCGATTGTGACTTATTTAAGTGTATGAGAGTTTTAAATTCTGAATTTAAAACTCTTATACACTTAACTTAGCAGAAAGAATTGGTTTAAAGCCCAAAGCCTGATCGGGAGAAATTAAAAGAAGACTATTCATTACTCCAATCCTCTTCCTTCCAGGTAGAGGTCAACTGTCAACTGTCAACTGTCAACTGTCAACTGTCAACTGAAGAATCTATATTACCGTTTGAGATTGTTTGCCCTAGTTTAAAGTAAAACGTGGCTCCTTGACTAGGTAGGCTTTCGGCCCAAACCGTGCCGCCGTGGCGGTGAATAATCCGCTGGACGATCGCCAAACCGAT
>JARCMA010000160.1 GCA_030248405.1 Microcoleus sp. MP8IB2.171 | reverse complement strand
TGACTCATTTTAACTACTATCTTTGCACATTTTCAGCGCTAAAACGACCCCAAGTCTTTTGATGTAAGGGTTTTAGGCTTTTTCAGCAAACCCTATTTAAGATTTATAAATTCACAGTTTGCACAATCCTCAACAAACGGGTAGGAACTGGTTTACCCATAACATTATTCAACAGTACCAATAAATTAATACAAACCCGTTTCCACTCCCCGATCAAATCCTTTACTAACATTAGTGCCTGATATCAGTAGAAACTTATATCAGGCACTATCTGCAATCCGATCGCAAATTGACTCTTTTTTACCGGATGACGGCTAAAGCACCAGCGCCCGCAGCGGCAAAGGCCGAGGAAAGAGCGGTGAAAAACAGCCACCAAGAGGCAACTTCCGCTGCTTTCCGAGTTTCTTCAGCTTGTTTTTCGGCTTGCACTTTAATGCTTTCGAGGCGAAGCTGCGCTTCTTGCTGCAAGCGTTCTGCTCTTTGCAAGACGGTGTTGCGGCTTCTTTCAATTTGGTCGATCAAGCGGTTGGCATCTGCTTCGGAAATGTCCTCGCGGGAACTCATTAATGCTACTAAAGTATCGCGGTTGAAATGACCCAGCCGATCGCGCAAAGCATCAAATCCGGCTTGCGGATCGTCAAATAATTGGCGCACGTCCCGCGTAATGCCTTCGTAATTTAGTTCAGGGCGATCGAGCGAATTGAGGTAATCCCGAACTTTTCCGAGAATCCCGTCAATTACCGACTGAATACCCTCCTGTATTTTCTGAATTTGCAGTGCGAATTCATCGCGCACCGACAAAATTCCATCGACAATGCGATTGGCTTCTGCTTCAGAAATATCCTGCCGCTGAGACAGCAGAGAAACAATTGTAGCTCGATCGATGTGCGACAGACGCTCGCCCAAGCTGTAAGCGCCGACTTTTGGGTCGTGCAGCAGCAGTTGCAAGTCGCGCTTGATGGCTTCGGGATTTAATTCATCCTTGCCCGTATTTCGCAAATAATCATCTAAAACGCTCTGAAAATCCTGCACTTGGGTTTGCACCCGCTTCGCCAAACGGCGAGGCGCTTTCACAATCGAGCCGAGAGTTTCCTGCACTTGGTCGATAATTTGATTGACTTGTTCCTCGGTCAAATCTTGCCTCTGAGAAAGCAGTTTGACCAAAGTATCGCGATCGACCTGAGACAGGCGGCCTCGCAGTGCTAAAGCCCCTTCTTTGGGATTTTCCATCAGTTTCGTCAAATCGCGCTGAATCCCTTCAGGATTGAGTTCTGATTTGCCAGTATTGCGAAGGTAATCTGCCAGGGCGGTGGTGGTTTGGTCGTACTGATCCTTAGCTTTTTCTGCCAGTTGTTGCGGCGCGTGCAGCACACTGTGCCAATTTTCTTCGGCGCTGTCGATAAGCTGATTTACTTGGTCTTCGCTGAGGTCTTTCCGCTGAGATAGCAATTGTACCAAAGTTTCGCGATCGAACTTAGAAGCTCTAGCTCTCAGGGCCCACATTCCCGCTTCTGGGTTATCCAGCAGCGTTTTCAAATCGCGCTTGATGCCTTCGGGATTAAGTTCTTCTTTGCCCGTAGACTTCAAGTATTCTTGTACTCTTTGCCACTGGTTGTCTAGTCGAACTTGCGCTGCTTCTTGTAGACCTTTAGCATCTGCTAAAACTACATCTCGCGTCCTTTCCAACTCTTGAACAATCTGTTCTACTTCCTGGAAGCCGAAGTTTTCGCGGCCTCGGAGAATTTGCACAAAACTGTCGCGGGTGTAAGGAGAAAGCCGATCGCGCAACTGTTCGTAACTTGCATCGGAATCATCTAAGATTTTTTTTAAATCGCTCCCGATACCTGCTGCTGTCAGTTCCTCTTTTGGTGTCAGCTTCAAATAAGTTTCCACCCGCCACTGCAAATCGCGAGATTTTTCTTGCTCCTCGGCAAAGATCACGGTTTGTAAAACGCGCTGTCTAATTGCTTCTAATTCCTGGGAAATTTGTTTAATTTTCTCTTGGGTAAAAACACCTCGACTAGCCAGAATTTCGGCAAAATTCGCCTGTTTGAGTTTTTCTAATTCGCGGCGCACAGTTCCTGGATCGGCTGTAGGATCGTAGAGAACGTCCCGAAATTCGCGCTCGATCGCTTGCGGGTTCATCTGCCACGAATAAGTGTTGAGTAGGTAGTTTTCTACATCCGCACGAATGGGGCTGTAAGTTACGGGTTCGCCTTTGACTTGAGCGGTAACTTTATCAGTTTGCTGACTAACTTTGTCTTTAGCTGCTTTGAGCTGACCGACTACTTTTTCAACATCCAAGTCAGAAATATCCGTGCGACCCAATACTATTCCCATTAAAGCATTGACTGCCATTGTCGTTGCTTGGGACATCATGTTCGGGCTTTCTCCGGAATTTTGACCGCCCAGATTGCCGAGGGCTTTTTCTACCCTACTTGTCAGGGTATCAGAGAGCAAATCTCCCGATTTGGCAGATTTGAGATAGTCTACTAATTGGCCGATGCCGTCTGATTGCTGCCCTTGTTTTCCTACTTGTTTCCAAGCATCTTGAAGTTGGTCTACAATCCGGTTTACATCGCGTTTTGATAAGTCAGATCGCGAACTTACTAAATCTACGAGAGTTTGCCGATCGAGATTTGGCAAATTTTCGGCTGCAATGGTTTTTAGTTGCGGATCATTAAGCAATTTTTCAAACTCGCTACGCATCCCTTTGATGTCTAATTCAGGCGGTTTGAGGCTTTGGATGTAGTCTTCGACGTTTTCGCGCAAGCTTGTGGGGTCGATCGCGCTACCCAGTTCATGGCCCACTGCTGCTGCTGCTGCTTTGGCTGTGGCGACGACTTGGTTGCTAGCTGCTTTGGCGCCGATGGCCGAGGCTGCGGTGCCGACAATGGCTTGAAAGCCTGATGTCGCGGTGTTGACGACGGAACCAATCAAGGAACCGACGGTGGTAGAGCTCACCCAGACAAGCATTGAGAAATAGGTGGCCCACACGACTAAACCGACGATCGCACCTAAACCGGGACTGCTAATCAAGCTGAGCTTAACTGCTAGCAAGCAAGCAAAGAATAGGGCAATGGTAACGGTGATTAGCGTCCAAGTGCCTACTTTTCGGCCGATGTGACGGACTGGGGGGCTGCCGCTATCCGAGTGGTTGTCGTCGTCGTGGGATTGTCCCATGTACGAAAGGCCGGCTGCTACTGATAAATTTGTTAGCAAGAGTTGGAAAGCGCAGGCGAGCACGACTCCAGCTATCAAGGCGATAAAAAATTGCGGCCCGGAATAGAGGAGTGCTGCGTCTTCTACTGTGGTTGTGGTTGTAGTCTGTTCTACTGGCACTTGGGCCAGCCAGAACCCGATGTTATACATTCCTGGATTTATTTGCAAATTTTGATACATAGTATATGCCTCGTTAAAGGGTGGGTGCGCGCGATCGTTGGCGCAAGTTAACCAATGTATAGTTTTAGACTTATGCCCCCAATGGCAAGCATCGCCTTATTGACGAGCTAAAGCATCCCCCTACAGTTGGAAGTGTAAAAATATGTCTGTGGTCGGCTATCACTTTAGGAATATTTATGCTATGTAAGTTGGCAGTTGTTAAATTGTTAGTTCTGAGTTATGAGTAAGGTGCGCTGCGGCGCATCCGAGATAGATGGTAGTAATGGTAAGTCGGATTAAAATAATCGCAGAGGAAAATCTTTGGTCGATCGATATTAAGAGTCGGCACAGAAGCCCAGACAAATTGTTCCCAATTCATCAACCAATGCCATAGCAAATTAGCTTTGAAGGGATTCGATAGTGCAGCGAGAAAGTCATGCAATTATTATTGGCGGCAGTTTAGCAGGACTGTTGGCCTCTAGAGTATTAGCAAAACACTTCGACCGAGTAAGTATTGTTGAACGAGATTTTTTTCCCGAAAAACCCGCACCTCGCCCCGGTATTCCTCAATCCCGTCATCTTCACATCCTTTTAAATCGGGGGAAAATGATCCTAGAAGAGTTTTTTCCCGGCTTGGAAAACGAATTGGTAGCTGCTGGTGCTCCTAGGTTAGATCCGAGGTCAATTGGGTGGTTTAGTCCAGCGGGTTGGGCTCCGCAATTTAGCCCGGATCTAAATGATTTAATTATGTTCAGTCGGGATTTACTTGATTGGCACATTCGCCGCCGCTTGGCTGAAAATACGAACGTGCATTTCCTTGAAGGAGGCACAGTAACGGGACTCCTGGCGAATGCCTCGCGGGCGAAGATTGCTGGCGTATCGGTGCGTTTTCGCGATCGCCACAACCCAGCTAACATCCATGAAGAGAATTTGAATGCAGATTTAGTAGTCGATGCTGGTGGCAAAGTTTCCAAAACACCTCAATGGTTAAAAAGTTTGGGCTATGAACCTCCACAAGAAACCGTTATCAATGCTTTTGTCGGCTATGCCAGCCGCATCTATAAATGCAGCGGTAAATTGTCAGACACAGCACCATTATTTGTCTCACTAGGACCGCCATTTCGCACCCGTGGCGGTGCAATTTTCCCGATCGAAGGCAATCGCTGGCTGGTGAGTGTCGCCGGGGGCGATCGCGATTATCCTCCCACCGACGAATCAGGTTTTGTAGAATTTGCGCGCACTCTGCCAACCCGACAATTTATGATGGGATTAAAGACGCAGAAGCCATCACACCAGTTTATAGCTATAGAGGTACAGAAAACCGTTTGCGACACTACGATCGCCTCCCTCGTCACCCTGAAAACTTAATAATTATCGGTCATGCAGTTTGTGCTTTTAACCCGCTATACGGACAGGGAATGACGGTTGCGGCATTGGATGCTCAGATCCTAGATGAATGCTTGCTGCATCAGCGGCAGCGCTATCCTGAAGGCGATTTAACAGGCTTGGCACGACAATTTCAACAAAAACTAGCAAAATTACATACTATCCCTTGGACGTTTGCTATCAGTCAGGATTCGCGCTATCGGGGAAGTGAAGGTGCAAAACTAAACCTTGCTACGCGGTTGATGATAGATTATATGGATCTGGTGTTAAAAGTCCTTGTCGGAGATGCTAAAGTTTGTCAAGCATTTTTGGAAGTTCTGCACATGATTGAGTCGCCGGCTGTACTTTTTCATCCCAGTATTGCGGTTAAGGCGATCGGGCAATTAGTCACCGTTCGGCAGAAGGCAGAATTAATATAAAGAGTTTATACAGAATCAGGTTAGTTTTGCCAATTCTATTTTTTCCCCGCCGAGGAACGAAGATAAACGCAGATGAAATCCTATTCATCTGCGTGGATTTAACCTGATCTTATGTCCGCTAGAACGCAGGGCGGTTTCATTCTCACGAAAATCGCGATTTTGACTCTTGTAGTGCCAAGAATGTCTACCCCCCACAGACGATTTCACAGGCGTTTCAGACATGGGGGATCTTCACGAGGGATTGCCCCTAGGTCGAATGAAACATCCCTGCGCTAGAAGCGGGATGATAAAAAGCGTGACTTTTGCGACTGCGGTTTTCGGATATTTCACGTAATTAAGATGGGTAAAATCCGATTTAGTACCGCAAGTGTCGGTTTTTGAAATAAATCATTAGATTTATTTCAAAAAATGTTTGTGGTCACGACTTACCCACAGGAGTCAAGAAACCGGGTTTTTTCCCCATATCCCTCGCGCTTCACGCTATATTGTCGTAAAAAATCGGTTTCTGCCGCCTAGAATAATATAGACTTGTGCAATTGTCACTTGCCAGCCAAACAATCTAATTGTTGTTGCATTTGATTTGTAACTAAATCGAAACAAGCATCGACATAATCGCGATCGCGCGCCGCCTCGGAACCATACCTCTCAAATACGATCGGTTCACACACGCGAGTCCGAATTTGCACTGGCAAAGGCAGATGCGGCAAAGGCCCAATCCCCAATCCCCAAGGCAATCCTAAATACACCGGAAATACGATCGGATCGATGCCAAACAACCACGGCATCCCCAATTCATGCAATTGCTTAACTTCTTCGTAAAAATCTGCCAAAACTATTAAAGTATCGTGGGCACCGTGGGATATAATTGGTACAATTGGCACTTCTTCTCGCAATGCTAATTTAATAAATCCCTTGCGTCCGGCAAAGTAGATTTTATTGCGTAAGTGATAGGGGCGAAAAGTATCTTCTGCGCCGCCCGGATAGACGAGAACCGGGACATTTTTTCGCAAAGCTGCGATCGCCATTTTCGGATGCGCTTTGATCGCGCCACACCGCACCGCCATACCAGCAACATCAGGAGAAACCTTCCAAACCGTCGGGTGCATCAATCCGTAGGCTAAGCGCTCCGTGCCGTACCTGTGGAACCATTCGTATAGGAACATAAACATATCCGGTGTGGCGATTCCCCCGTTGTGAGAGCCGACAATGAGCATTTTTCCGCGTGCGGGGATGTGGTGCCAGCCGTCGCTTTGTACGCGAAAATAGTAGCGGTACAGCCATTCCCAGATTGGCAGCAAAAGTTGAATGAAGTCGGGATTGCGATCGTCTAAAGATAGACCGTCAAAGGGATAGTTAGAGGCTTGGCCGTCTTTTTTATTAGTAGTTTTTGTCACTGCAAAAATATTTAACGCTTTGGTCATTATATAGCAGAAGGAAGAAAGCTTTAACTCTCGAAGAGAGAAGGCTTTAGTTATTTGGGAAAGGAGGAATAAGGGAGGAGATTAGTTGGGCTTTTCCTCTACTTGTGCGTGCGCTAATCGCCATCGCCCTGCGAAAAAAAGATTTTTCATATCATTAATATGCTCCCATTCCGCAGGAATCTACCGCATTAGTTTCAGCAAGTGAAAACCTCATAAACATCGAACACGGTTGCTATAGCAATATAATTAAATCAGAATTGGCGCAAATATTTGGTTTCTGATTTGAGCGGGCTGCTTTTGTTCGGAGGTTTTATGCTGGTTGTCTATGTTGTTGGCTAAACCCGCCCCTTGGATTTTTAAACTGAGATGTTGCACCATTCTCAATAAGACTTTTATGGGCGGGCTCTCCTGCCCATCCCCTACTCCCCAGAAGAAATTCATTCTTTGTGGAACAGGCTGTCGGGGGCTTTTAAGCGATAATGCTGCTCTGGGCGTGAGTTTCAACAGACTGGCGCTCGAACCGTAGCAGGCAAAGTAAAGCGTCAGCGAGTAAATATCAAGCAACCATCCAAGTTTCTTACGTAAGAGTCAGCACCAAGGGCATCTGAAGTCCGGGAAGTACAAACCGGCGTTGTGACGACTAGAATCCTGAATGGAAATGTCTCCACAGGAACAAAACCGTTTGGAAACAGCTACAGCTTTATTTGTCTTCGCTCAACTCACCTAACATTAAATTATATAAATAAAGCTTGACTTGCGGTCATAAAAAAGTAATACAGCTTTTTTGTGGAAGACAAATCGATTTTTTTGCTATATTGACCTGCAATTAAGATAATGATTGTGGTTAAGTGAGGAGTTGAACGGATGAAAAACTTGAATTGCTGGAATAAACCCGCTGCATTGCTGGGCGCGATCGCGATCGTAGCCGGAAGTTTGCAGGCGAATGCCATCGGTGTTGCCGCCCCATCAACATCCACTGTCAGTCAAGATGCGGAAAATATTTCCTTTGAAGATAGCGCCACCTTTCAAATAGCCCAGGCTGGCAACCTTTGCCGTAAAGTCACTCCCAAAGAAGGTTTGACCGTTCGCCAGAACCCAGACCCCAAATCCCCTAGAGTGGGCGGCGTAGCACTTAACACTCAGGTAACGCTGTCCCAAGGCGCTACTTCTGTTAAAGCCTCCGACGGTCGCCTCTGGATTCAAATTACCGCTCCCGTCACAGGGTATGTAGCTAGCGGCTATCCCAATGACGAAAGTAATTTAGGTTCGTGCACCATTAGTCAAACTCCTTCCCCAAGTCCCGCACCGGCACCGGCACCGGCACCTGCACCAGCGCCTGCGCCTGCACCTGCACCTGCACCAGCACCAGCACCCGCAGCGACACCG
>JARCMA010000159.1 GCA_030248405.1 Microcoleus sp. MP8IB2.171 | reverse complement strand
TTCCGCGAATGGCTGGAAAAACAATCTCTTTTAGAATGACGAGTTTACCTAAATTTGCATTTTTTCCATTCAGTCCCCCTCTGCTGCGGACTTTGTTTGTGTAGAAGCGATTTCAATCGCCGAGTTATATCAAATATAGTACAACCATGAAACGAGCAGTATTTCTTGACAGAGATGGCGTTCTCAATATCGAAGCCGGCTACATTCACAAAGTAGAAGATTTGCATTTAATCCCCGGAGTCGCCGAAGCTGTACGCCGTTTAAATGACAAACAAATATTTTGCTGTTTGGTTTCCAATCAATCGGGGCCGGCGAGGGATTATTATCCAGTTAGCCACGTAGAAGCTTTGCACAAACGCCTTTGTCAGCTATTAGAAAATGAAGCAGGAGCCAAGTTAGATGCTCTTTATTACTGTCCTTATTTAAGCGCAGCCGAAGGCGGAACCAACCCAGAATTTACGCGGTATACAACGTGGCGAAAACCGAATACAGGGATGTTGGTAGCGGCGGCTTGGGAACAGGATTTAGATTTGCGAAATAGTTTTATGGTCGGGGATAAAGCCACTGATGTAGATATGGCTCACAATGCCGGCTGTACTGGTATTTTGGTGCAGACTGGTTACGGGGAAAGTGTGTTGAGTGGGGAGTATCAGCACCATACTAAACCGGATTTTATTGCAGCAAATTTAGCCGCGGCGGTGGAGTGGATTTTGCAACACTTTGATTAGTGTTTGTAGTGGTATTTAAGTTGTTTCTCCTTGAGTCTTACAGGAAAGCGCCACGTAAGGAAGCACGACTGTAAAGGTAGTACCAACGCCGATTTTGCTTTCACAGCCGATCGCCCCTCCTTGCAATTCTACCGCTTTTTTAACAATGGTCAATCCCAAACCGTTACCTTTAATCTTTCCCGTATTCTTGCAGCGGTAAAACATTTCAAATATTTTCCCTACTTCAGTTTCTGGGATGCCGATACCTTCGTCTCGGATGCGGATAATTAGTAAGGGATAGTTAATATTTGTAGATTGGGAATTGGGAAATAAACACTCACGAGAAAAACAAAAAATAGGTTCTTTGTCTCCATTTCCTGCTTGACTGTATTGCAATTCCAAGCTGACTTGACCGCCATTTGGGGAATATTTGATGGCGTTGACGATTAAGTTAGAAATAATGCCGTGCAGCAATTGTTGATCTAACATCGCGCTGGTAACATCTGACGGGATTAATGTTAGTTTGTGCTTGGCTTCATTTCCTAACTGCAATTGAGCGAGCAAGTCTTGACAAAATTCGATTAAATTTATCGGTAATGGATTGCATTTGAGTTTGCCTGATTCTGCTCTACCCATGAACAGCATATCGTCGATTAGCTGGTTCATCTTTTGGGTAGCTGAGTGCACCAGCCGCAGGGTTCTAACTTGGGATTCGTCACTGCTGCGAGTTCGATCGAGATCCAGAAGTTCCGCAGAGATTAAAATCGCGTTGAGCGGATTCCGCAATTCGTGAGCAGCCATTGAAATATACTGGTTTTGGCGGTACGATTTTTCTTCCACCGACTCTCTGACTGCTTCGGCAGCTTTGAGAGAGTCTCGCATCTTGGCTTCGATTTCGTGTCTGTGCAGGGCAATCTCGATCGCCACCCGCAAATCATTTTGTTGAAATGGTTTGATAATATAACCAAATGGGTCTGTAAGTTTCGCTCTTTGCAGCGTTTGATCGTCGGCATAAGCTGTTAAAAATACTGTCGGCACATTTTTATTAGTTCGGATTTTCTCGGCCGCTGTTACCCCGTCCATGTCACCTTTAAGCACGATATCCATCAACACTAAATCGGGCGGGTTTTCTATCGCTTTTTGAATTGCTTCTTCTCCTGAAGAAACTGTAGCTGTTACTGCATATCCCAGTTTTTTTAATCGACCTGCTATGTCTTGGGCTACAATAACTTCGTCTTCTACAACCAAAATTTTGAGAGGGTTCATTTGTCGTTAAAGGCGCTGCCGATAATTTAGCTCTTTGAAAATCAAAGTGTAGCAGGTTCCACGCTTACTGTCAATGGCAATACTCGCCTCTAATTGGTAAGCCAACATTCTCACTAATCGCAATCCTAATGTTTCAGTATTTTCTACGTCAAAATCGGCCGGAAATCCGCGACCGTTATCTTGAATGGTTAAATTAAATTGGTTGCAATTTATTTCATGAAAATCAATAGTTATTTCACCATCTAAACTTGAGACAAAGGCATATTTTAAAGAGTTAGAAACCAGTTCGTTAATAATTAACCCGCACGGAATTGCTGTTTCTATGTTTAAATAAATGGGGTCAACTTTGAGGTTAAATTGGATGGAAGTGTTGCCGCAACCAAAAGACTGATACAAATTAGCAACCAAGTTTTCGACGTAGGAAGAGAGGTCGATCTGATCGAGATTTTCGGATTGATAAAGTTGCTCGTGAATCAGAGCCATTGAATGGATGCGAGTCTGGCTTTCTTCAAATAAAGTTAGCGTCGCTTCGTCTTCAATATATTGAGCTTGAAGTTGCAGCAGGCTGGAAATTACCTGCATATTATTTTTGACTCTGTGGTGAATTTCTTTGAGCAATACTTCTTTTTCGTGGAGTGCTGCTTGAATGCGGGCTTCGGTAAATTTGCGATCGCTGATATCTTCGCAAATACCAGCGATGCGGTAAATTTTGCCCGATTCGTCGTAAATGGGAAAAGCTCGATCGCACACCCAGCGAATTGTGCCGTCTGGCCGAAAAATCCGATACTCGGTATTGGTGGACTCGCCCTGCAACACTCGCCCCATTGCCTCTTCCAACAGGAGTTTATCTTCTGGATGCACCCACTCCATCATTTTTAAGGGATCAGCATAGAGTTCTTTGCGACTGCGCCCCCAGATTTGTTCGTAAGCTGGACTCAGATACAATAAATCGGTGAATTCAGCAGAAAGTAGCCAAAAGGAATCTTGGATATTTTCTGCTAGCTGGCGGAAGCGTTCTTCACTTTCGCGGATGGCTTTTTCGGCGTGTTTGCGTGCGGTAATATCTACTGCAATGCCCACGATGCGGTAAACTTTACCAGATTGATTTCTAATCGGAAAAGCCCGATCGCGAATCCAGCGAATTTCGCCGTCCGGCCTGAAAATTCGATATTCTATCTCGTCTTCATACTCGATTTTTCTAGTTAAATTAGCAATAACCCGCTCGCGATCTTCTGGATGGAGGGAATCTGCAAAAAAGCGCCCGTTAGCATACAAATCAGCGCAGCTTCTGCCCCAAATCTTTTCGTAACCCGGACTGATATAAATAATTTCCTGGGGTTGAATGCCTACCATCCAAAACACGCTTTCAATGTTTTCTGCTAGCTGTCGGAACCTTTCTTCGCTTTCTTTCAGCGCTGCTTCAGTTTCTTTGCGATCGCTAATATCTTCTGTCACTACTACATTGTAAATTGCCCCGCTCAGCGGTTCTTTGATTAGCGATACTGTAATATTTACCCAAACTACAGTGCCGTCTTTGTGCAGCAAGCGTTTTTCCATTTTAAAACTGTCAATTTCCCCGGCAAATAATTGCTTGTTTTGTTCTAAATCTACATCTATATCTTCTGGATAAGTAACGTCCATCCAAGTTCGCGACAGCAGTTCGATCGCAGTATATCCCACTATCTCGCAGAATTTTTGATTGACTCGCAAATAGCGGCCTGTTTCGTCAGGGTGGGTAATGCCGACTGCCGCTTGTTCTACGGTTGCCCGAAAGCGTTCTTCGCTATCTCTGAGGGTTGCTTCTGCTTTTTTGCGATCGCTAATATCGCGCTGCACGCCAAAATACCCGACGATTCTGCCGTGGGAATCGTAAATGCAAATATAGTCGCCTTCCATCCAAACTGGAACCCCATCAAACTTGCGATTCTCATTTTCGATGTGAATTCTGCCAGCATCAAAAAATTGCCTGATTATCTCTCTGCAGCCAGTCAAGTTGTGGGACAAGAAAGAGTAAAGCGTCCGGCCAATAAACTTTTCCCTAGTACCTCCGTATTGAGCTATCAAAGCATCATTTGCCTTCGTTACCCGCCCGTTAGCAAATACGTAATCCAAGACTTTTTCTTTGTCAACGGTATTGTCCCATTGCACCGGTTCGTCCAGCATCATAAAGAAAAAGCCATCTAAAGATTGAGAGAAAAACAATTCTAGCTGTTCCTGGCTTTCCCGCAGAGCTTCTTCGGCGCGCCAGCGATAGATAATCTCTTCCCGCAATTGATTGTTGGCTGTTTTCAAGTCTTCAGTGCGCTTTTGATATTTAATTTTTAGCTGATTTTTGATTTCTTGCAGCCCTATTTCTGCCTGTTTTTTTTCGGTGATATCTTGAGTAACTACCATACCTGCAAAAATTTCTTCCCGGTCGTTTTTGACGGGAGCAATTGTTGTTGAATAAATGCGATCGCGGTATTTATATTCAAAAGTATTCTCTTTTCCTGCCAAAGCCGCGCGATATGTAGTCTCAAAAAGGGGCAAATCTTCAGGTGGCGATACTTCCCACAATGTTTTGCCTTCCAACAGTTCTTTGGACAAACCAGCTAGTGCTAAACCTTGACCGTCAACCAGAGTATAGCGCAAATCGCGATCGAACAAAAACACCCAGCCATTCGGATAATGTTTGATGAGAGTTCGGTACATTTCCTGGCTTTTTTCCAGAGATGCGATTAACCTAATGCGATCGTCCTCGGTGATATCAAATTCAGTTACGGAACCCGAAAAGCCAGCATTCTCGACTGCTTTGAGTTGTGCTTCTAATTTCTGGCACAATTCTCTCTGCTGCTGCAAAAGCTCTTCAAGTTGCCGAATATTTGCTCTTTGCTCTGCTACTAATGCCTCGCAGGTTTCGAGAGGTCGATCGATCTTGGTAGGATCAATACACATAATTGCTCTAGGTTTGGCAGTTGCGGACTTGAATTTTTCAAGCCTAACATTAACAGGACTAAGGTCAAAAAATGGTTAGACGCGCGAATTATAGAGGTGCGGTGTGCATCGCCCTACTTCTATTTGTTACATCCGCTAAATCCGTTACAGAATCTGTTGCCGAACTTCCTTCAATCCGTTACATCCGCTAAATCCGTTACAGAATCCGTTGCCGAACTTCCTTTATTTAGGAACTCCCGCCGTCAAGACTTCATGACTGTCAAATGTCACCAAAACATCATCTTCAATTCTAACGCCAATACCGCGCCATTTTTCAGGAACCTCCGGCTGTCCTTCAACGGGTTTAATATAAGGAGAAATATAAATCCCCGGTTCCACCGTCAGCACTTGTCCTGCCTGTAAAACTTGCGGATTTTCGCCGTACTGATAAACGCCGACATCGTGCACATCCAGTCCCAGCCAATGACCAGTGCGGTGCATATAAAATGGCTTGTATTTCTCTTCTTTAATGATCTCTTCAATGTCCCCCACCAAAAGTTTTAAATCCATTAAACCTTCCACCAAAACGCGCACTGCCGTTTCGTGAATTTTGCTGTAAGGATTTCCTGGATATACTTGACTAATTGCCTGCAATTGTGCTTGCAAAACTAAGTCATAAATTATTTGTTGTTCGGCTGTAAATTTGCCGCTAACAGGAAAGGTGCGAGTAATATCGGCGTTGTAGTACCCGCAAGCACAACCAGCATCTATTAGCAACAAATCGTTTTCCTGCATTTGGCGGTTGTTTTCGATGTAGTGGAGGACGCAGGAATTGTAACCGGATGCAACAATTGAAGGGTAAGCGGGAGTGCAGCCATTTAAGCCAAAAGTATGTTCTATTTCAGCTTGAATTTCATATTCGTATTTGCCCGGTTTGGCGAATTCTTGGGCGCGGTTGTGGGCGGCAACTGAGATATTAGCGGCTTTTCGCATTAATGCTAATTCAGTTTCGCTTTTCACCAGCCGCATCGGGTGTAAAATGATGTTGGAATCTTCGATTGCTGTCGGGCCCGTGCCACGTTTCGGGTAGGTTGCCATCAAGCGCTGCCAGTGATTGAGGACTGTTTGGTCGAAACTACGATCGCGCCCGAAGTGATAGTATATGCGATCGGCTTTTTCTAAATATTTCGGCAATTTTTCCGCAAGTTCGGCGATGGGGAAAGCTTCATCCGCGCCGTACAATTCCTTAGCGCCTTCTACTCCGGCGCGATAACCGTGCCAAGTTTCTTTTTCCAAGTCTTTTGGCTGCACAAACAACACAAATTTGTGTTCTTCGTGGTGCGGCGCGAGCACTGCTACCGCCGCAGCTTCGTTGAAACCGGTTAAGTAGAAAAAATCGCTATCTTGTCGGTAGGCATATTCTACATCGTTGTGCATGACGGCTGCGGGCGCACTGCGAAATATCGCTGTCCCGCTGCCAATTTTTGCCATTAATTGTTCGCGTCTTTGCCGATATTCGGTGGGGTTTGTCATTCGATTTTAGATTTTAGATTTTAGATTTTAGATTGAATTTAATATTAACATTCGGCGGTTTCAAGCGCTGCTTGTCAGACTTGCACCCGCAAGCCCAGGGTTGAAGATATAGGTGATGTGTTTTTTTTCTTGGTCTACTTATTTATTCTCTTGTTCTGCGATCGCCAATTGACAAGTATAGTCAACCAGCCGAGACAAAGATGAGTTGCGATCGACTAAAGTTCATCTCGGATCGAAATTCGACCAATTTTCGCCATCTTCGCTAACTCTGACAGTTCTCAACTCTCACTGCTGGCAGTTAACTTCCATTTGCGCCAACAATTTATCGTTACTAAACTGTTGAGTTCCTAAAATAGTTCCGACTGGATCAGAGGGAGCACCGGCAATATCGGATTTGCTTAATTCACCGCTGCTGGGGTCAATGCAAATATCTACAAAACATCTTAATTTTTTGGCGCGGACGCTCAAATTTCTGCCAAAAATTAATGTTGAAATTACTATCAAACAAATCGATGAACTCTTAATCATATAGCAGGAGGAAGAAGTTTCTTTTGACTCGGCGGTTGAAACCGCTGCTACACAGACAAAACCCGCCTGCGCGGGTTGAATTTCTTCAGTCCGCGCAGGCGGACTTTGTTTGTGTAGGAGCGA
>JARCMA010000158.1 GCA_030248405.1 Microcoleus sp. MP8IB2.171 | reverse complement strand
GCTTTGATCGAAACAACTTCAATATCTTTCTGCCCGGTAATTTGGCTCGAACCGGCAGTTCCCGATTGCGAACTAGAGTTGATCACCCCTGTAACGATCCGGCCCGGCGCCGCAATCGAAATATCTCCCCCGCTTCTGGCACCAAAAGCATCGATGTTGCCGGTTTCTACCGCACCGGCGCTGCGGATATTGATAGGGCCCGCCACCCCGGAAGTTGAGCGAGATGAAACCGTACCAGCAGTCAATTTGCCTTGACTGCTAGTGATGTTAATCCCCGCAGTCGAGGTAACGTCTCCGACGGCTACAGTACCGCCCATCAGGGAGATCGTGGCGTTATCAGTGCCGACGATCGCACCCGTTCCCACGATCGCGCCGCTGCCCGACGGCGATCGAATCGTCGTCGGATCTTGAAATGTCACCGCCACTGGCGTTGAATTGAGCGTTAAATCTGGCGTTCCAGAACCAATCGAGATCACACCGCTACCGTCAGAACGGCCGATCGTGATCGAAGCAAACCCATTCCGCAGCGAGTTCAATTCCGCAGCCGTCAATTTCAAAGCTTCTGTATCGCCAGAACCTTGAATTATAATATTTTGACTGGGATCAGCCGGTTGCAGCACCAGATTGCCGTTGCTGGCGATCGAATTTTTGTCACCCGTCAAGTCAATTTCGTTGCCCGTCAGGGTAACATCTCCCCCTGTTTGGGCGCCACCAGCTTCGATCGCACCTGCTGTGACTCCATTGCGTCCCGTCAGCGTCACATTCCCCGCGCGATCGCCCCTTGTGTCGATCGCCCCGGCAGTCACCGTGCCCTGTGCGGTAACACTAACATCTCCCGCCGAATTGCCTATATCTTCGGAAGAATTGACAGAAGTGTTGATGGTGCGGGCAGTTCCAGTAAGTAGCTGACCGGTTGTGACATTGCCTGCGGTGCTGACGATGCGAATTTCCTGATTGTTGGTAGTGATATTTCCGGTTCTGATATTGCCATCAGCTTTGAGAGTAATTGAGGCATTGTCCGCCCCTGTCAAGGAATTTGTGGTAGTGATTGTTCCCAAACCCGCTGGCGATTGAATAATTAGCGGATCATAAAATGTGAAATCGTTGGCAATCAGAATTGAACCGATACCGTTGCTGCGGCCGATCGTAATTCCAGCAAACCCATTTTCCAAACTTCCGAGGTCCCTTGCCGTCAGATTCAAATAAATATTAGTACCGACATCTCCAGAACCGCCGATCGCAATATTTTGACCGGGACTCCAAGGTTGCAGTACCAAAAAGCCAGTACCGCTGACCGAATTTTTGTCGCCAGTCAAATTAATTTCATTACCAGTCAAAGTAATGTTTCCCGAACCCCCTGCGACGAAGCTAACTCCCAGAACATTCCGAGCCGTCACAGTTACATTTCCCGTCGCTTCCCGGCCGCTGGCATCAAGTTTTTGGGCCGTTACGTTCAGGCCGTCGAGCACAATATTCCCGCTGCTGCCGGTGCTGGGATTGGATGAAGAAATATTGTTTGCAACAGTCGAACCCTGACTAATCAAACTAATATTTCCGCCGTTACTCGACAAATTGCCCGCAGTAATTTGACTTCCCGAAATGGCGATCGCACCGCCAGCCGTGCTAATTGTATCTCCAGAATTCATCGAAAAAACACCCACGCCACTGCGATCGGCATCTGCTCTCAATGTTACCGAACCAGTAGTTGCTTGAAAGCTCAACTGATTGTCCGCCAAATCAGCAATTGTAATATCATTGAGCGCTTCGAGAACCACATTTGACGTAGCCGACATACTTTCCAAAGCTCTAGCCGAAATTGTCAGCGAAGGCTCAGAATTGTTTTCCTGTCCTGGTAGCGTTCCTGTTGCCAAAATATTATTGTTGGCAATTATTTCCGCATCGCCCGCACCTTCTGGGGAATCTGTAATTAAAATATTTTCAGGATCTAACAGCAAAGTCCCCAAACCGTTTGTCCCAGAGGTATCAACAGTACCGTTAAAAATCAATCTTTGCTTGCCAGAAACTTCCACAAACCCCCCAACACCTGCGGTTCCCGTTGCAGAAACGCCATTTGCGCTGATGCTTCCTAAAAATGCTGTTGTGTTGTCCGCCCAGACAAAAACATTGCCGCCGTTGCCTGTTTGAGTTGCGTTGGCAGCGATCGAACTTTTGCCATCCACGTAAGTCATCCTGGCATTCGGCACAGTTCCCTCGCCTCGGTAATCTCCCCCGATCCGCACCGTTCCGCCACCGTCCGGCCCCGAAGCCTCAATCTTCGCTCCCAACAGCCCTACCTTGTCGCCCAACACGTTGACGCTTCCTCCTGCGCCCCCCTTCGCAGACACGTCCACAGAACCCGCTAACAGCGCAGTTCCAGCACCTGTAGGCACTGTTTCGCCGCCTGTCAGTACGACTTCACCACGATCGTTCGCAGTTATACCCGTAGCGTTAGCCACGCCGGGGCCCGAAAGCAGCCGAGGTAAAGTCAGGGGAGAGAAGGGAAGAGCTTCCGAACCCGACACTCCGGCTGCTGGAGAAACTTCTAAACTCAGCAAAAGTCCGTTTTGACTCAACCGCACCAGATTTTCGCCCCGGACAGCCGCCACAGTAATTTGACCGCCTGGGGCTGAAAGTTGCCCTGTACTGATAACCGTACCGCCCAGCAAAGTCAAATTTTGCCCCGTGCCGACAGCCAAGTTACCGGCATTGACAATACTCCCTGGCTGTGCACCAAAAACAAAAGCATTCGGCGTTCCAACTAGGGCTGCGTAGTCGTTCGCCCCTGTACCGTTGAACCAACGATCGTCAAAACCGATACCGCTAGCGGTGGTAGCCAAAAAAGACCCGGACACATCGAGTCTGGCATTTGTTCCGAAGATAATGCCTGCAGGATTCATCAGCAACAAGTTAGAATTGCCACCACTAACTTGAATTAGGCCGTTAATTAAGGAAGCGTCGCCACCGACAACGCGGCCGAGGATATTTTTAACGCTTGGGTTGGAGATGAAATTGGCAGTTTCGCCCGAATTCAGACCGAACCGAGTAAAACTGTGGAACAAATTTGCTCCGTCTCTGGAGGTAGTGCCGCCTTTAATGTCGTAGCGAGGAGGCGACCCTGTATTTGGGGCGGTGACAGCGGTTCCGGTGCCGTCTGGGGCTGGAGTAATAGATTGTGCTGCAGCAATTTGAGATTGGGGATAAATTGCCACGAGTACCCATCCGCTGCTGTTTTCTTTGAGGAAAACCCGGTTGGGGAAAAAATCTACTATCAAAAATCCAGCAAGGGGAATTGCTGCCAGAATCGACCGCACAGCACGTTGAGCATTCATAAGTTTGCCTCGGTCTAGACCTTAATTCGAGTTTAAAATTGAGATTTTAGGTAAAAAAGAGTCGATCGCACCCCAATGCTGACACTTCCTAACGCGAACTCTCGATCGCAAATCTTAAATTTTAAGTCTAAATTTGATTGTGTCACCAACATAGCAAAGACTGACAGTAAGTGTCGAAACACAGGAAGTTTAAACGCCAGAAAATTATGAGCGATCGAATTGTCCGTCTGATTGGTTTAACTGGGGGCATCGCCACCGGTAAAACCGCTATATCTAATTATCTGGCAGATGCCTGTGGATTTCCGATTTTAGATGCCGATATTTACGCCCGCGAAGCTGTGAACCCCGGTTCGCCAATACTTGACTCTATTGTAAAACGATACGGCGCGGGTATTTTGCTCCCGGATGGCAATTTAAATCGGCCCGAGTTGGGAAGTATTATTTTTTGTAACGCAGACGAGCGGCAGTGGTTGGAACAACAGATTCACCCTTACGTGCGCCGCCGATTTGTTGAGGAAACTCAAAGCTGCATTGCTGCATTGACTCCGGTATCCCAGGACACACAGAATTTAGGTACAAAAACTCAAGAAACCAGGTTTTTTCACCGCGATCAAAAGCTAGAACGAAGTATTGTTGAAAAAAACTCCGGTTTCTGCGCCCCCACTGACACGTTGACTTTGGTTTTGGTAGTGCCGCTGCTGTTTGAAGCTAACATGACTGACTTGTGTACCGAAATTTGGGTGGTGTACTGTTCACCCGAAGTGCAGTTAGAACGACTAATGCAGCGAGACGGCTTGAGTTACGATCGAGCTAATGCCCGCATTAACGCCCAGTTGCCGCTAGCTCAAAAGTGTCAACAAGCTGATGTTATTTTGGACAACTCGTCAAACCTCGACTCGCTGTTATTACAGGTAGATGTGCAAGTCAGTCGATTTGAGATTTGAGATTTGAGATTGACTCCACGATTTTGTGAACGGGCTTTTTTTTCCGAACAGCTTTCGACTCGTCCTACGGAGCGGCGCGCTAGCCATCTTAACACCAAGGAAGAGAAGAAAAAAAAGAAAAAAAAGAAAAATGGTTCACAATTCATTGAAAAATACCATAGCAACCATTTATGAAGTTAATCTGAAGGATTAGACATCAGACAAAATTTCATTCATTAGATCTCAATTCCTTCAATTATCTGCGTTTATCTGTGTTTATCTCCCTTACATCTGCGGTTCATGTATCGATCTAAGACTTATGCAATCTTGTCTATTGCTTGCTGTCAGGAATCTAATGCACCAAAATCTTTATATGTAAGGTGCTGATGACGGGCCTCTATACTCTGCGGTTTTGTCTTTAATCAGAGGGTTGCATCCTCATAGCAATAAATTATGAAATTAATCTGAAGAGTAGTAAAAAAATACAATTTGCGTTTTTGTTTCTTTGTTTGAAGAGTGTTTAAAAACGATTTTAGGGGTGATACCATTTAAATTTTAGATTTTAGATGAAAAAATTGGGAATGACTTATGAGTTAAGGGTTTGGAGCACGGGCATAAAGTGGCATTCTTTTGGGAAAACTGGTGTTGAATTCTGCTGATTGCCCGCAAGCAGCAGAGAACTAGAAATTACCAGCGAACAAGCGAGCTAGATGATGGATTTCACCCGCTTTTAACCAAAAATCAAAAAGATTGCAGGTGCCCTTACTTACTAATTGATGATTTCACCGCAATTATTTTTTTATCCTGATAGCAGAGTACAGACTGCGTATCAAGAAGGGGAAAATACAAACACCAAAATTTATGATGCGCGTTTACTCTTCCATCCTGATGTCAAGCCTGTTACTGAGTGCTGGCGCAGTTAATGCTCAAAGCTTAGAAACTCGATCGACCTTTTTTACTCAAGACAACTCTGCTTCCGAAATTTTAACCGCCGTAGCCGACACTCAGACCTTTTACGCAGATAACGATAAAGATACGCCACCAGAACGAGGAACCGGGAGATAAAGCCGAAAAAATTGAGAATTGTCTGTTGGAAATTAGGGAATTAGGGGGAGAATGAGAGAATCGAAAATTGGAAGAAGAAGAGAAAACTTGAAGATTTCGATTCATTAATTCAGGACTTACGTATTGCGTACCAAAAAACCGATTTTTCAGCGGTATTTGACGATTCAAGACATAATTTTTGGCTATTCCGGTTTTTTTGCCCAATATCGTCAAAATATCCGACACCACAAACGGGCGCGAAATGTTGCACTCAAAAAATAAAGGTAAAGCGCCAGTAGGAATCTGGCGCTTTACCTTTATTTTTTAAACTTTTGCAGCTTTAATCTTCTTCCGCAGCTTCGCCACCAACAACGACATCGCGAATCCGCAAACTCGGGCCGCCGCAGCCCACGGGCAAACCGCTTTGTCCTGCCTTGCCGCAGCCGCCGGATTCATCCCAGTAGAAATCGTCGCCGATCGCCTCAATATCGGCTAAAGTGCTGAAAACATTACCCGAAAGGGTAACATCCCGCACCGGATTGTCGAGTTTTCCGTCGCGGATCATCCAAGCTTCGCCGGCACTGAAAGTAAACATTTCGCCGTTAGTCATGCCGCCTTGCCAATTGCGCGCATAAACTCCTTCTTTGATGTCCGAAAATAAGTCTGCAACCGGTGTGTCACCCCGTTCGATCCAAGTATTCGTCATGCGGACGATCGGCGGATAATGATAATTCAAACAGCGAGCATTGCCAGTAGGCGTTTCTCCCAACTTCCCCGCCGTTTCCCGCGAGTGCAGTCGCCCGACTAAAGCGCCGTCTTTAATTAACTGAGTAGTAGTCGCGGGAGTGCCTTCATCGTCGTAGAAATAGCTGCCCCGGTGTCCCTCTGGCGATGCACCGTCGAAAATTTGCAAGTTTTTGGGGCCGAACTGGCGGCCGAGGGTCATAATTTCCAAGATGTCGGGATTTTCGTAGGCCATGTCGGCTTCAGAAAGGTGTCCGAAGGCTTCGTGGACGAATAATCCGGTCAAAATTGGGTCGATGACGACGGTGTAGGTGTTGCCTTGGACGGGGGGTAAGGCTAGGGAATCTACCGCTCTCTGGGCGGCGCTGCGAACTTGAACATCGAGATCGGTTAAATCTTCGTAAGCTTTGCGGGAACCGGTGGTTTCGCGGCCGGTTTGTACGGTTTCCCCGCTGCGGGCTGTGGCGGCAAAGCGCATTTCCATGTCTGCCCAACCTTGTTCGAGCATGGTGCCTTCGGAGGTGGCGAGGATCATCCGCTGGGTGCTGTCGCCGTAGCGCACGGAGATTGTGGCGATGCGGGGGTCAATGCTGCGGAGAATGGCCGCGTAGCGATCGCACAATTGCTTTTTGTCAATTAGGGGAACCAGACGGGGGTCTGTTCCTGTCAGCGGCAGGAAGCAAATGTCTTGTACTGGGGTGACAGGCGCCAGGATCGTTTCTTCTTCACCAATCAGTTTTGCCGCGGCGATGGCTTCTTCGATTCTTTCGGCGAGGGTGGAAAGTCGGTTAAAACTGGCAAAGCCCCAGCCGCCTTTGTGACAAGCTCTGACTTGGCCGCCAATTGAGACTCCTTCGCTGAGGGTTTCAATTTTTTCGCCCCGCAGCAGGATGTCGGTGCCTTCGGCTTCTTCCAGTCGAATTGCCAGATAATCGACTTGGTGGCGGTAGCGTGCCATTAAGTCTGACAGCAGATTTTTCGAGTCGGCGATCGAGGTGGGCATGAGTTTTGCACGGTGTTAACTGCATCCATTTTGCACTTTTGCCGGGGCGATCGTGCAAAATATCGCCCCAAGCGCGGAGATTGCGACTTATTGGTACGGTTCTGCCAATATCGTTAGTTGACAAATATAGATATCCTGTGAGTTAGGAGGAAGGCGCAAGAAATTATGCGGGATTTTTTGATCGTGCTGGTGCTTGACTCCTAACTCCTGAACTTTCCTATACATAAATACTTCACCCTTCATGCCTCCGAAGGTGGGTTTATAACTGTGAATACTTACTTTTTACCGACAATAAGCGAAATTTTAGCCTCCGAAGGCCAAGAAAATGACCTGAGTCTCTTTGATCCTAAGTTGGCGGGAGAAAACAACCGCCATCGATGTCCTGGAAGCCGTGGGGCTGCTCGGCTGAAAGCTGAACAGGAATGGTACGGGGCGATCGCAACTTTGAATCAAATGCTCGATCGGCAAAAACACTGTCTCTCACCAAATCCCAATTCCTGTCAAGGATTGGTGTTGTCGGGCCCATCATCAGTTTTGACTGACCCCGCTTTGGCCAACGGCTTTGCCAATTGGATTTTTACCAGTATTCCCGACAACGATGCAGCTTTGTGGTCTTTTCGGGCTAGACAAACTTTAGCTTTAATGCCGGCGGCTGATGTGCAAACATCAGTGCCTGCGGCGGCCCCGGCTTTGGCTTTGGCAAGTGGCGATCCTTTGGCGCACGAGCAGTTTTGTTTGGTTTTAACTGCTAGTT
>JARCMA010000157.1 GCA_030248405.1 Microcoleus sp. MP8IB2.171 | reverse complement strand
GTTGCAAGCAGGAATTGAAATTGCCCGCTTGTGGCTCGATTCCGGGACGATCGTCTACACGGTGAACAGACAAGGCATTCTCGGCAGTTTTGAAGCCTCTGGACAAGCCCTAACTAACGATGCACTGATTGTTTTGGTTAACAAGGGAACTGCCAGTGCTAGCGAAATTTTGGCGGGTGCGCTGCAAGATAACGGCAGAGCTCAACTGGTAGGAGAAAAGACTTTTGGCAAAGGACTGATTCAGTCGCTGTTTGATTTGTCTGACGGTTCCGGGTTAGCCGTGACTGTTGCTAAGTACGAGACACCTAACCATAAAGATATTAACAAGCTGGGGATTGCGCCCGATCGCGTAGTGCCTTTGGAACCTATCGCGCGTGATCAGATTGGCACTGCAGCAGACTTGCAATATCAAGCTGCACTGCAACTACTGAAAGAAAAAACCGTGCTGGCAAAGTCAGTATAAGCTTGAGTTTGAAGTTTTGAGCTTGCAGCAGGGCCTCAATACTATCTAAGTCTGTCTCTGCGTTTCGTTCGCAAGGACAGACAAGAATAATCCTAAAAACTTTTTAACTCAAAAGTGATATCACGTCCGACAGATTCTTATGTCATTGCTTCGCACAGCGAAGAATGACATAAAAGAATGATGCACCTCGGACGTGATATGATGTCCGGTCGATTACCCCTAATACGGTAGGGGCGGGTTCACGAAAAATATCTGCCAATAATTGACAATATCAAAAACCCGCCCTTTTAATCGCTCGATCGGACATGATTATGATATCAAAGCCCAAAACTGCTGTTCCCTTAAGGTTGGGGGGTTGATTCCTCGGCGTCGGGTACCTCTGGTTCCTGCAAAATCACCGGACGCTGCTGCGGGTCAACTTGGTTGCTTTGCTCTTGCATCACAGTTTTAGCCAGACTAGGGTCAAAGTAGCGGTTAAAGTCCGATCGCGACTGATTTACTCGCCCTTGGGTAAGATTAACTTCAGCTTGGATTTCGTGCAATTTTTCTTGCACCGCCCGGTAGTGAGGCCAAAGCTGAAGCAAAGCAGAAGTGGCACAGACTGAAAGTACCATGTTGACTGCCAACTTGACCCCTGTTTCGGCCGCGAGGGTTTGGTGAGGGTAAGAACGCTGGCGGCTGCTGCTGCGACGAGGAGTAACCCGAGGGGAGTTTTTTACAGGACGCAGTGGGGTAACGGTGGGTTGAATCGCTTGCATAATTTTTTTTCAAATACCTGAGACTGACGTTTTAGAGTTCAAAAGAGCAAATTCTGAGCTTAACGCACACTCGCCGCTGTTTGTCAGGGTGCTGACACCCAAAATTGTTGAGACAAAGGTGACGCGTGAAGACGGAATTTCCCCATAAAAATGCCTGCCCTTGCAGTCTCGTCTTGCTGAACACAAACAATCTACTGCACTGCGGCAGCAATTGTCTGTATCTGTAAAGCGAGAGATTTAACTGGTCAGGCAGGCGTTTTGCGGTTCGCAACTGGTGTCTGGAAACTATTTGTACAGTTCAGTTGACAGCCGGAAAGCCAAGATTCCGGGAATCAAAGCAATTACGAGCGCTACGTAGACTTGGGTATCTGTTAAAGACATATTCGCAAAACTCCTTTTCGCGGGCACGAGCTTTCACCAATTTGAGACAAATTGGCACTTTTGGGAATCATTTGTTACAACTTGCAACACAAATGGTGCGTCCGGGGGCAGTGTCCCAGTGGCGCAGTGGCCCAGTGGCGCAGTTTGTGAGTGTCGGAGGGGGAGAATTTTTCCTTGTTTGCTGGGACTGCTTCCTTCGGACGTTGTTGGGACGATCGCCTCCCACAGAATTACCGCGTTAGGTTAAGATTTAAGTGAAGGTGACACTAATGTTAGACAGAGCGGGTAATTTGCGCTGCGCTCGACCCTTGCCAATTTTAGGTGCACAAAATAGTTAATGCTAGATCAATTTCTCGACGCTTCACCCAATTTTGGAGTTGACGGCTTTTTATTATTGTTGGTTTTGGTGGCTTTGGAAGCTGTACTTTCGGCTGACAACGCGATCGCCCTGGCGTCTATTTCTAAAGGTTTGGAAGATGCCACGGAACAGCAAAAGGCTCTCAACTTGGGTTTGATAATTGCTTTTGTACTGAGGATCGCCCTAATTTTAACGGCTACTTGGGTGATCCAATACTGGCAGTTTGAACTGCTTGGTGCTCTCTACCTGCTGTGGCTTGTTTTCCAACATTTTACTTCAGATACAGACTCTGAAGGAGAACATCACGGGCCCAGATTTGCGACTGTGTGGCAAGCAATTCCCATGATTGCTTTTACGGATTTAGCGTTTTCATTGGATAGCGTTACTACTGCGATCGCTGTTTCTGATAACACTTTTATCGTTGTAACAGGCGCTACTATTGGAATTATTGCCCTGCGATTCATGGCCGGGTTGTTCATCCGCTGGCTGGATGAGTTCGTTCACCTAGAAAGTGCGGGTTACATCACAGTTGGGTTCGTAGGACTGCGGTTGTTGGTGAAAGTAATTAATCCAGATTTAGTTCCTCCGCAATGGCTGCTAATTTCCAGTATCGTCTTGATGTTTGTGTGGGGATTTTCTAAGCGCACTCCAGAACCAGTCGAGATTGCAAAATCTCTAGAAATGGCTTTGAATCAGACGGATTCAGAAGTTGCTGTGCGAGAATCGCAAGGACAGAAGTCCGAAAATTAACATACTTTCATTTGAATAAAATTAGCTTAAATCTGTCAAACCAACAAGATTGAAGGCTGGTAAAAATGTGCAAAAGCTTTTCATCCCGGTGACTTTAGTCCGGGGATGAAAGGCTTTTATTTTGTAATATTGTTTCCTTCACTACCCGATCGAACTCATTGGAGTACAATTTGGCCTATGGTTCGGCAGTTATCAAAATCAGACTCAGCAATGGTTATGCTGGTGGGATAGCGAGGGGAATTCGTTGCTGACGGGGTTGGCTGCATATTGGCGATCGCAGGCGATCGCGCAGAGCAAACCCAACGGGATGCGATTCCCCAACTGCTGGCAATGGGTTTAACTGTAGAGCAAGTGGCTCAGGGCTTTGTCGCTGTCGGTGGAAAAAGTGCGATCGCATCTTGCTCATCATTAGGCAAAGTCTTCAATCGAGCGATCTCACGTTCAAGTAACTCAGTTATAGCTACCACATTCTTAAACTAGAAATTGTATTTTAATCTATTATCGCTGTAACAAATATGCCTAAAAGACTTTCCTAATCACCTAAGTCTGAGCGATTTCACTTAAGGCTTCACTAATGATCTCATCGCTGACACCTCGACGCTTCAAACTTGAAATCAAGGCTGATATCGCATCGCCCTCAAATCGCTCTAAATCTGTGCGTAATCCTTGACCAATGTAGGCACGAATCAAGGGCTGATATCCTGAAAAGCCTAACAGTAGCGCAATCCGTTTGAGGTCTTCTACGACATCTTCAGGAATGCGAATTGTCACGCTGGTCATGGGACGATTGCGATCGAGTCGCTTTTTTAATGCTTCAACCTTCATACTCTGTTCGCTCCTGACGAGTTGCTTTACGTGCTGAAATGATCCGAATTACACTCTCTTCACGCTCGATGTGAACTACATATAGCAAATTCCATCGGCTATCAAGTCCAATCACAGCATCTCGCGCTTCGTCATTGTGGCTAGCATCGACAACAACGAGAAAGGGATCGAAAAAGGCTTCAGCGGCTTGCTGGAATGTAATCCCATCATGCTTTCTGGGGTTGTTCCAAGCCTTCTCGTCATTCCAAACAAAGGTAATGCCATTCAGCACGAAATACACATCCATGCTTCACAGTGTAATCATGGCATATTTACATTGTCAATACGAATTTTGGAAAAAGCGATCACCGCGATCGCATCTTGTTCACTTGGGGACAAGGTTTTCAACTGGGCGATCGATCTCGATCTGATTTGAGCCTTGGTGGTGGCTGTATTTTTTGAGGTTTTAGGGAAATAAGGCGGGCGAGGGGAAGAGGTTGTAGGCGATCGCATTTCACCTGTCGGTAAAAAATGTAACGGTTGCATTCAGCAGCAACCCACACCTTTTGTCATAGGGAATTTCCACAATCAGCCGATAGCTGTTGCCTTTGATATTGAAAACGACACTGTTGTTTGCAATGATGCTGGCTGGCATTACAAGAGGGTCGCCGTTTCTACCGACGCAAGCATTAAGATGCTTTGGTGCTGATAGAAGAGACATAAGTAATCAGTTATCTTTAATATTGATAGGCTTCAAGGATAGCTTATATTTTTTAGATTCAATGTTCCAGTTTCGGGTTTTATCAAGATATTCTTCTAAAGTGGTCATGTGAACCCAATAGTTCTGATGAAAACCTTTCTTTGGGGATTGAACTAAATCTCGGATAATTAAACCTAAGTATTTATGAACTTCAAATTGCTTAGCTAATTTTACATAATCCAGTTCTGCCAACTTCTTCGTTAAGTCGATATTTTCGGCAGTATTATCTGTATTCAAAGCATGAAACCATTGCCCATGAGCAATTTTGTTTCTCAAAACACTAGGAGACTTTATGTAATTTTCAATAATTTCAAATAGTTTTTTCTTTCTATTTTGCGACTCTGAGTTTTTTGACCATTCACCAACCTTTTGTAGAGCTAAATCAACCATTTTTTTCCATCCCTCCGAAATTCCTTTATTATCTTTAATCTTCTTAATATTTTTAATTTCGGATGGAGAAAATGCGGAGGGAGTGTAAACTATTTGAATAAATTGAGCTTCAGACCAAGCAACATACAGAATAGCTAAAAGCTTTGTTTTTACCTCTACCTGAAAGTCATCGGATTTTCTTAGGTAAAAGTTTATATCCTTAATTAGACTATCCTTGACTTGATTTAACTTTCTTACATTACAGCTTTGCAGCTTATAAAGCTCCAAGATTTCCTCATTTGTCATAACCAAGAAAATATCTGTGGGGGGAAGGAGGAATCGAACCTCCATCTACTCATTTATGCAATGAGTCGCATTAGCCATATTATGCTACCCCCATGTTCTCTAGCCCATTATATCATGTATCGAAAGAAGTTGTAGGCGATCGCAATTTTTCGGCACCCTAAATCTAGTGTGCTTGCGTAAGTCCTCTTAAATAAGGAAGAAGGAAGAGGGAAGAAGAAAGAGGGGGAGACTGGGAGATGGGAAGAAGGGGAGGATTTTTCCCCAATTAGCAATTAGCAATTAGCTATGGCCTAGGCTTACCCACAAAGAAAGCTAAGGGAGAATTCTCACCACAAGATAACCGAACTTTAGAACCAATGGGAAAAACATTTCCTGTGGTTGTGAGTGCATATAACTTTTCGCCCGAAGGAGTTTTTAAACAATAACGATTTTCTCTGCCTAAAAATTGGCGATCGAAAATCACAACAGGCGAATCTTCATCTAAGTATAAACTCAAGTCTTCCTGCCGGATCATCAATTCTCCTTCAGTAGACGCATCACAAGGAACTTTTACAAATGAATCTCCTTTAACAGCAAAACAACCTACTTCTGTTTCCCAAAAATCCTGCTTCAGCGATGCAGAAACAAAATTAGCTTGCGTCACAAACTCAGCCACAAATCGAGATGCTGGTTCTTGATAAACTTCCTCTGGAGTGCCAAACTGTTCTAATTGGCCTTGCCGCATCACCGCTACCCAATCTGAAATCGAAAGTGCTTCTTCGCGATCGTGGGTGACAAATACACCAGAGGTTCCCGTTGCTTTGAGAATCTCGCGGACTTCCTGACGCAATCGTAACCGTACTTGTACATCTAAATTACTCAACGGTTCATCTAGTAAAATAATCGCAGGTCTAGGGGCTAAAGCACGGGCCAGCGCCACTCGCTGTTGCTGACCCCCGGATAATTCATGGGGATAACGGTTTTCCAATCCTTCTAATCCCACCAGCGCTAATGCTTCGGTGACACCTTTCTGGATATTATGCTTTGACTCTTTTCCTTGATGCGTCAAGCCAAAAGCTACATTTTTCGCGACTGTCAAATGGGGGAAGAGTGCATAGTCTTGAAACACCATACCAATGTCTCGCTGTTCCGGCGGGACTGACATATTAACACTGGCTACAGTTCTCCCTGCTAAAGCGATCGTCCCTGCTTGTAGCTGTTCAAAACCAGCAATTAACCGCAGCAACGTTGTTTTCCCACAACCCGATGGCCCCAACAACCCCAGTATATCTCCTTGATGTAATGTCAGGGTGACAGATGCCACCGCAGGTGATGCTGCTTGGGAATACTGTTTTGTTACACCATCCAAATGCAGAATTATCGGTTGAGCCATTATTGCTATAAATAATCAACAACTTATTATTCTACAATATACCAGTTTAGTGAGATTAATTATCATAAAGACTTGACAAATGTTTACACCTACTGATAAACTAGCAAGCTAGACTTTTTACTAGCAATGAAAAATTCCCAAAAATCACTACACCAAACAGGAATCAGGACAATCCAATGGCTATCGACCTTACGCGGTCTATCGGCTAGTGGGTGGACGATCGCGATTATCGCTTTAGCATTGCCGATCGCCATACCAGTTCTCAGTGTCTTATCTAGTATCTTTTTTGAAGCTAAAGATACATGGCAACATTTAACCGATACCGTTTTAACCCGTTATATCGTCAACTCTTTATGGTTAACGATCGGCGTCGGCTGTGGTGTTGTCGTGATTGGCGTAGGATGTGCGTGGCTAGTAACAATGTGTCGCTTTCGGGCCAGTCGCGTATTTGAATGGGCATTACTGTTACCCTTAGCGGCCCCAGCTTATGTGCTAGCTTATACCTATACGGACTTTTTAGAATTTTCCGGCCCAGTTCAAACTGCTTTGCGTTATATTTTTGGCTGGAGTTATGGAGACTATTGGTTTCCTAACGTGCGATCGCTCCCAGGAGCAATATTAATGCTAATCTTAGTTTTATATCCCTACGTCTACCTATTAACAAGAGTTGCATTTTTGGAGCAATCCACTTGTACCCTAGAAGCTAGTAGAATACTTGGCTGTAGTCCTTGGCGGAGTTTTATTACAGTTGCCTTACCAATGGCAAGACCCGCAATTGTAGCAGGTTTAGCACTGGCTTTGATGGAAACTCTCAACGATTATGGCACTGTTCAGTATTTTGGAGTTGATACATTCACCACAGGTATTTATCGGACTTGGTTTGGCATGGGAGAACGAATTGCAGCAAATCAATTAGCTGCGATGCTATTATTATTTGTTCTCGGTTTAATTTTACTAGAACGCTGGTCGCGCAGCAGGACTAAATATTATCAAGCTAGCAGCCGCTATCGCCAACTACAAACTTATCAACTTAAAGGAATTAGGGAAATCTTAGCGGTAATGGCTTGTTTGATGCCGCTGTTTTTGGGTTTTTTATTGCCAGCCGGTCTTTTAGTCAAGTTGACCTTAGCTAATTGGCAACTCACTTTAGATGAACGCTTTTGGATCTTTGCCCGTCATAGTTTAATTTTGGCCACCCTGACAGCAATTTTAGCCGTAATTATTGCCTTGATTATGGCTTATGGCTTACGGTTATATCCTAATTTAGGAGTGCAGTTAGGAACGAGAGTTGCGGCAATGGGCTATGCTGTACCTGGTTCTGTGATTGCAGTGGGGATTATGGTTCCCATTGGAAAAATTGACAATCTATTTGATAGTTGGATGCGTGAAAACTTTGGAATTTCTACAGGCTTGTTGTTAAGTGGTACGATCGCAGCTTTGGTATTTGCCTATATAGTTCGCTTCCTAGCTGTTTCTTTAAATGCCGTGGAGTCAAGTTTGAGCAAAATTAAGCCTAATTTAGATGATGCGGCGAGAAGTTTGGGTTATAGTCCGATGCAAACTTTAGTTACAGTTCATACACCAATGATGACCGGAGGTTTACTAACTGCCATGATGTTAGTATTCGTTGATGTAATGAAAGAGTTACCTGCTACTATAATTATTAGACCTTTTAACTTTGATACTTTGGCGGTGCGAACTTATCAACTTGCCTCAGATGAGCGATTGGCTGAAGCTTCTGGCCCAGCATTGGCAATTGTTTTAGTGGGGATGTTACCGGTTATTTTATTAAGTTGGAAAATTGCGCGATCGCGCAAGTCTTCAACAGAGTTAACAGTTAACAGTTAACAGTCAACAGTCAACAGTTAACAGTCAACAGTTAACAGTCAACAGTTAACAGTCAACAGTTAATACCAATTTTTTATGAGGCTGCATAGAATTAGATCCCCCCTAGCCCCCCTTAATAAGGGGGGGAAAAGATTCCGATCAAAGTCCCCCTTCTTAAGGGGGATTTAGGGGGATCGAGATATGTGCAACTTCACATTAAATTGGTATAACAGTTAACATTATTCCTTTGAAAATCAAGATGATTAATAAAAAATTAGCAATGTTTACCCGCACTACTGGCACAATCTCTTTCTTACTACTTAGTGTTTTGGTCACGTTTGGATGCCAAAAACAGGTGACAAGCCCCCTCGAAACATTGCAAAAAACTAAGCAATGTCCAGAATGCGATCTGAGTGGCGCTAAGTTAAGCAACCTGGATTTAACAAGCGCTAATCTCAATGGTGCTAAGTTGGAAGGTGCAGCGCTAGAAAATGTCAAACTTAATGAAGCCTTACTCGATAGCGTCAATCTCAAAGGTGCAAATTTAAAAGGTGCTTCTCTGGAAAAAGCAGGTTTATCTGCCGCCGATCTCACAAAGGCTGATTTGAGTAATGCAAATCTTAAGGGGGCTTTTTTGCGAGGGGCAAAACTGAATAATGCCAATCTTAGTAATGCCGATTTAAGTGAAACTGACTTAAATAGTGCTGATTTGACAGGGGCAAACCTGACAGGGGCAAACCTGACAGGCGCTATAATGCCGGATGGTAAAATTAAAAATTAAAGTTGGTTGGATTCGGCTGTTGAAACTGCCGAATCACAAAGAGTAGCTTCTTGTTCAAAAAGCCTCTATTTCCATCCGGCGCGATCGGCAATCTTTAAAGCTTCGGGGTTATTTTTCCCAAACACATCAGGGTTGAGAGGGTCAGATTTGAATGTACCAAAACTGGCAACCACTGGATCGATCGCCACATTTGAAATCACAGGGTATTCGTAATTACCCCTAGCAAAAATTTGTTGCGCTTCGCGACTGGCTAAGTGTTCCAAGAATTTGATCGCGCCTGCTTTGTTACGCGAGGTTTTGACTACACCTGCACCACAAATATTGACGTGAGTACCTCGATCGCGCTGGTTCGGGAAAAATACACCTACTTTCGCCGCGATCGCCTGTTCTGCTGGATCTTTCGATTTCATTAAGCGAGCTACATAATAGGTATTAACCAGGGCAATATCGCCTACCCCAGCAGCAACCGCCTTGATTTGCGCCGTATCATTTCCCTCTGGAGGACGTGCAAAATTAGCCACCAATCCTCGCGCCCAAGCTTCTGTTTTTTGAGCTCCATGAGCGGCTAACATAGCCCCAACCAGAGACTGATTATAGATATTAGTGGACGATCGCACTAAAATTTTGCCTTTCCACCGAGGTTCTGTCAGCGCCTCATAGGTTGACAACTGGGCAGGGTTCACCTTGCTTTTGTTATAAACAATCACCCGTGCCCGGCGCGATAGACCAAACCAGAAACCTTGAGGATCTCGCAAACTTGCTGGAATTGCCGATGTCAGGACTGTTGAAGAAACAGGTTGCAGAATACCTGCTTGTTTTGCCCGCCACAAACGCCCACCATCCACTGTGATGAGAACATCAGCGGGGCTATTTGCACCTTCACTTTTGATCCGTTCAATTAGTTGGTCAGCATCCGCTTCAACGAGGTTAACCTTGAGCCCAGTTTTTTTGGTGAAGCTTTGGTACAACTCATTATCAGTGTCGTAGTGACGTGCTGAATAAAGGTTGAGAGTGCCGGTTTGGGCTGCGACAGGGGCTTTTTTGGTTAGTTCCCCCACTGCCACGACAGCCATTGCTGTACCGCTGGCAAGAAAAATACGCCGAGAAATGCTCATTGTTCTATAATGATAGATTTTTTCATCTGGTAATTGACACGATGGTGCATCCACAGCCATCTATAGTCAGTGCTTTACTATATTAATGCAAGTAATTCTTATTTGATCATCAAGATCGTAACTATTTTAGGGCTGACGCACTCGTGGTCAGAAATCCGGTCTCGATTTCGCTCAACCGGCATTTTTTTTACCGCCATGTATCAACTGCCGGAATTCTCGACCAGGCTCAACAGCCACCAAGACGCGGGCTAGCTGTGCACACCCTACAGTTAGTAAGTTGCACACTGCTAGCCCTACTAGACCTCTTGCATAAGTCCTTTTAATCAAATTTTCGGACGATGCTCCGAGCAACGTCCCACAAGAAAAAAAAATTGTGGGATGGGATTCTAGCCCGTCCTAATTATTTTTGCAAGAGCCCTACTGATTATTTGTGTCGAATTAGCTCGTAAATTTCCACATAGTCTTTAGCTGGATATTTCCACGAATTGTCACAATTCATGCCTTGAAGTATGAGTTTTTCAAATTCATCATGATAGTCATACCACAATCCGATCGCCCGATCGAGCGCCGACTCTAAAGCGTAGTAGTCGCTTGCGTAAAACACGTAACCGTTGCGCTCTTCGGGGAGGTGGCTGGTGTCGTAATCGCGATCGAACACAGTATTCACCAAACCGCCAACTCCCCGCACCACAGGCACAGTACCGTACCTCAACCCGATCATCTGAGTCAGCCCGCAGGGTTCGTAATTACTGGGAACCACAATCATATCCGCACCCGCGTAAATTAAGTGCGAGAGTTCCTCATTAAAACCTAGTTCCAAATGGCAGTCTGGATTATCATTTAAAAACTGTTTTTCGTGCTGGAAATGATCGTTAATTCCCGCTTCCGTCGCCGAGCCCAAAAGCACGAATTGCGCGCCCTTACTCAGAGAGTAATAAATTGCGTGGTGGAGGAGATGAACGCCTTTTTGGTCGTCCAAACGACCGATAAAGGTAATAATAGGCTTATCAGCATCGCGCAGGAAAAGCCGATCGCGCAAAGCTTTTTTAGTTTTGGCTTTTCCTGCCAAATCCTCCTGAGTGTAGTGGTGCGGAATGTAGCGATCGCTCTCGGGATTCCACACATCGTAATCAATGCCGTTGAGCACCCCGCGAAACTTCTCTTGATACAAATGCAAAGTGTGGCCCAAACCGTAGCCAAACTCGCCGAGGTGAGCTTCCCAAGCGTGGTGTGGCGAAACCGTGGTGACAAAGTTCGAGTAAACAATGCCGCCTTTCATAAAGTTAATGGCAAAAGGGTTAAAATTATCTCGCAGGCGATCGTACTCAAAATAATAATCATCTCGATTCAAACCAGTTGCTTGCAAAACCTCGCTACCTCCCATGCCTTGATGTTTGAAATTGTGAATGGTATAGCAGACTCGCTGATTTTCCATCCAATTGTATTTATAAATTTCAAACAGCATGACTGGAATCAAACCAGTTTGCCAATCGTGACAGTGAATCACATCCGGGCGCTTGTTGCTTCTGAGCAAAAATTCCAAAGCAGCTTTGCTGAAAAATGCAAACCGCATATTGTCATCATTGCAACCGTAATAACAGCCGCGATTAAAAAAGTTATCTTGCGATCGAGGTTCAATGAAAAAACACAACACCCCGTGCACCCAGCCGCAGTAGACATCGCATAAGATTTCGCCGCCGTACCAGGGCACAGCCAGATCCCGGTAGGCTTCGTGAAGTCCCCAAATGTGGTCATACCTCATGCAGTCGTACTTCGGTAGAATAATCTCGACGCAGTGGCCGGAATTCTCTAACTCCCGACTTAAACCGTAAACTACGTCGCCCAAACCCCCTGCTTTGATGACGGGGGCGCACTCCGAGGCAATTTGTACAATGTACATTTTTTTTTCTCGCTCCTGGATGAATCAAAAAAATATTTTCTTAACTTGACAAAGTATATGATTTCTAGGCAGATAAGCAAGTCGGCCATTGGGAATACAGGGAAAATAGGCGCAGCTAGCAGAAGTTGAGAGTGATTCGGGCCGGGCTGTTGCTTAAAATACAGTTACGGACACGGCAGTGCCGTGTCCGTGATGTGCCAAAGTGTAATCAATGACCTGTTTGTGCAGATTTTGCAAACATCAAACTAATTTGTCAAATCCATTCTTTTTCATCGAGGTAATCTTCTGTCGCTATAGCAATCCTAAATCATTTGTGAATTTCTTACTCCCTCCCCTTGATAAGGGGAGGGTTGGGGTGGGG
>JARCMA010000156.1 GCA_030248405.1 Microcoleus sp. MP8IB2.171 | reverse complement strand
GCTTTTTTGTGTCTATTTCAGAACAAACAGCTTTTTTCAGGTTTTCTGCCTTTACTGATTAGCAAAAATCGTATTTACCCAAGAAAGCTTGAATAAAACGGCTCTCCTAATTATGTGGTGATAAGCAAACCGCATATCCTTACTCCTAGGGCATCATAGAATCACAAAAAGTTGTGCTTGATACCGTATACACCATAAACCCAGGAGAGCCAATAAAACTTATCTCATCAAGGCGAGCGCGAATTCACTCCTCTTTCTAAATGCTGTTTTCTGACTTTTTCAGCAAGCCCTATTTAAAATCGCTCTCAAATTCATACTCCATATAAGTTTGACCGTTAGAACAAGAACTCTAGAATGCCGCGACAAAACCTCTAGAATGCCGCGACAAAACCTCTAGAATGCCGCGACACTTGATTTTTGAAACCTTTACTACGTATAGTCTTCAGCTTTTAGAACAACTCTTATTAGTCTGATAAGACTAATCCGCCACCAAATCCCGTGTCAGCGGGTCTGGCAGGATTGAAAAATAGTTGCGTACCCTTTCTGATTCTTCAGCAGGGCGATCGATCTAAACACTGCCGGAGTTAACACAACTTGTGGCTGTTGCGGAAGTGGGAGTTAGCTCAGGCGGATTCCGATCGATCGCCCTGCTGAAGAAGGAGTTAGCACAACTGCGTCGCTACGAAAAAGCGATCGCAAAAGTACAAGATAAAACGGCTTCGCTGAAGGCAAAGTTTTGCCGACAGTTCAATCGAACTGCGCTATGAATCCGGTTTCGGCGCAACAACCACGCCTGGTTGTTGGAGCCTGCCCAAAATCCTGTTTAGTGCAGCAAGCGCTGCACGAAGATTGTTAGCAATCAAACAGTCAAATCCACAAACAACCCCTCTCGCGCACTTCTAGCGACCGTCACAGTCGCCTGAAGGGACATTTACGCTCATTTCTACCCCCGAACAAAAAATGGTTGCAGCTACAGATACCTGGCACAAACCGCCACTCGCCAGACACGCCTCAATTTACGAAGCCCTAGCCGACGTACTAGAAGGCGCTACCCCCAGCGCCGTCAAACTCGCCCTCTACCTGTACAGAACCTGCATCGGTGGCAAACCCGAAGAAATCGACATCAATTGCATCCCCTTGGGCGAAAAACGAACCACTCCAGTCCGAAACGGCAAGCCCTACAGCCCCAACACCAGGCGGGCTGCTCTGGGACACCTCGAAAAGCTCGGCTTAGTCAAAATCCTCAAAAACTACGGGCGCGGCATTTTCCGCATAGCAGTGCAACACAAAGGCGACATTCGCCCCTTCACTCACACCAATTCAAAATTCCAAAAACTGACAAACCTGTCAAAAAATGGAGTTAAAAAGCCAAAAATTGAGCAAATAGCGGGTTCAAACCCTGATGGTGCCGTACTCTTTACAGAGAAGTACAAAGAACAGCAAAGCACCGTAGATGCTGCTGTTTTTTTAAATTCTTTTAAAGAAGAAGAAAGTTTAATCAAACCAAATGAAACACCAGAAGTTTTTGAATTTGTCAACGAGCAAAACACTGGATTACAAAAAAAATCAGAGCAACAAGCGCAAATTCAGATCCAGGACAAAAGTTCCGCCCCATTTGCTGAATCTCTGAACAATAATTCAGATAATTGCTCCGCGATTGATGCGACAAAGCCAAGCGCTCCAGATGAAATAGGTTCTGTCGAATCGCCAACAATACCTACCAACAAAGCTGTCTTCTTAAGTCCCGAAACATCTTCCCCACCAAATCCCGATGCCGCTGAGATTTTAGAAGCCGTTGCGATCGCGACAGGAGGCATGAATCCCCAATTGAAAGCTCGCGCCCTCCAGCACAGCTTGAACGACATTCAGGCAGCCATAAACCTGCTGCAAACCCGACGCCAAACAAAGGAAATATCCAACATTTCAGGGTGGGTTGTTGACTGTTTGCACGGTCGTTGGTGGGAGCAAATTAACGATTGTCAAAACTCTACCCCAACAAACACTGTTTCTTATTTAACTCCCAGAGGTGCTTTTTCTGAACAGTCAGCGAGAATAACTGAGCCTTATGCTGACCCCGAATATATGCAGTTAGAAACTCACTCCGAGTTAGTCCGGCAGTTAGCCGAATTGGGTAAAGAGGCTTTCTCCGCGCTAGGGATTCAGCAGCAAGTTTACCTACAGTGGATGCAGCGATTTCCTAACCACTTCAAATATATCCTCAGCCAATTAACAGCCAAGGGGTTACAAGTAACTTGAAAGCTTAGCGAGAATAGCGGTTTAATCCGATTGCTCACAAAAAAGATAGAGAACCGCGACCGCTATTTTTTCTGGTTTTGACTTGAGATAGTTGGAGTAATTTAGGCGATTCATTCCATAGTTGACGTTAATTAAGCTGTCATAATCTTTGCTATATCTTTACTGTATAAATCGGGTTCAAAGCTTTAGTTGTTGAGGTTTGTACCTACTTTTTTCGTAATTAGTCAACACTTAATAGGCTTGAATTAACGCGCTATTAAATGAATTATGTATCACGATGTGATGGTAAGTAAGTATAGGCATCTTTGAAAAGTTAGATGGTGTTATACCAAGCGTATTGAACTAACAGCAACTGTTTAGGCGTAAACATGGCAGCTTACCCGTTAGGTAGACAACTTCTACGCCGACAAACAAATTGAAAACAACTTTAAGCGAGGATACCTGATATGGCAGTTCGCGAACTCATGCCGGCTAACTTTGAGGCTGAGGAAGCGATTTTAGGTGGAATTCTAATCGACCCAATCGCTATTAACCGAGTTACAAATATTCTGCGTCCCGAAGCTTTTGCAATTACAGCCCACCAACAGATTTATCGAGCCTATGAAGCGCTGCACTCTCTGGGGAAGCCAACAGATTTGATGAGCGTCACCACCTTCCTCGCTGACCGCAACGTGCTAGAATTGGTGGGAGGTCACACTAAACTAGCGATGCTGGTAGACCACACTGTTTCAGCCGTCAATATCGACCAATATGCTTTGCTAGTTATGGACAAATTTGTCCGGCGAGCGTTAATAATAGCTGGAAATGACATAGTGCAGCTTGGCTATGAGACTGGCACAGAATTGGATGCGGTACTCAATAAAGCCGAGCAAAAGATTTTTGCCCTCAATAAGTATAAGGAAGAGCGACAGCAGGCCATCAGACCCCTCTCCGAATACTGCCAAAAACTTTGGCTGTATCTAGATGAAATTGAGGAACAGCGCTTGGAGACTCAGAATTACTGCCCTGGAATCAGCACGGGGTTTTACGACCTGGATGAATTATTGGGAGGTGGATTTTATCGAGGCGAACTCATTGTGCTAGGAGGTCGTCCGGGCAGCGGCAAAACAGCTTTGGCTTGCGCTCTTGGGTATCGTATTGTTTCTCCTCCGGGCAAGGGGCGGGTTTTGATGTTTTCGATGGAAATGCCTGGTCGGGACTTGGCAGCGAGGCTAATGGCACTTGAGAGTGGGGTGTCGGTGAAAGATATCAGGCAAGTTAACCTAGCTGGTAAGTACGAACTGCTAGCTTGCGCTTTGGGGAAAGTTAGCGATGCTGATTTTTGGATAGATGAAACTTTGGAACCGTCTCCAAAGGAGATTCGTTCCAGAGTTAGAGAGTTTGTTTGCGAGCGTGGCCCTCTGGATTTGGTAATTGTTGATTACCTGCAATTAATGGTGAATTCTGCGGATGACAATGCTGTCAATAAAATCAGCGAAATTACGCGGCAGATGAAGATTTTAGCTCGCGAGGTTGATGTGCCTGTTGTGCTGCTTTCTCAGCTCAATCGGGGAGTAGAGACTCGCGCGAATAAGCGTCCGACTTTATCGGATTTGCGAGGCTCTGGTGGAATCGAACAGGATGCGGATGTGGTGCTTGGAGTTTACAGGGACGATTATTACGATCCGGATTCTCCTGATAGGGGAACCGCTGAGATTATTGGATTGAAAGGACGCAATAGCGGAACAGGAACGGTTAAGTTGTTGTTTGATGCTGAATGCTGTCGGTTCAGGAATATGTATAAACTCGGGCAATATTGACATACTCCGGGCGCGTTCACGCGCGAGGATTCTAAGCTCAAACAGCAATTGCAGGAATTACCTGTCTAACATCACCTAACTCGGGCGGTTGATGCCCCAACCGTACAAATATTTCTCGCAGCATTTTTATCCCGTCCATTCACCGATTGACAGGATGGACAGCGCCATTCTCTAACGGACAAATCTAATTCTTTCAGGACGTGTCCACAGTTTGAACAAGTCTTACTGGACAGATACCACTGATCGATAAAAACGATTTGCACGGGCCTTTGTTAGTGGCTACCCATTCCAAGATCGAGAGAAAATTTCCAAAAGCCAAGTCGGATTGGGTTCCATCCGAAATCGTGAGAAATACTTTCAATCCAAAATCAAAGCCAGCGATGCGACTCGTCTCGACTTTGGTTTCAGTTTCGTAGCGATAGCGGGGCGAAGCCATCGCATTGTCAACAACCACAACCATAAACAGTTCTCCCAATGGGGTGCGTTTAATGGTTAGCGTCTTAACCGTTCCCTCAATTTCCCTTGACTTCCAGGCGTTACTGAACTTGAGTATGAATTCACATTCTTTACGCTTGAGCCAAACACAGACTGTTTGCGCCGTTGAGCTTTTGCGTAGAACTTAAGTGGTGGAACACAATTAATTACACAAAATTTTGGCTACAAGCCTTCCTCCGTAAAGAAGCTGTATGTAATTAATTCTGTGCGATTACTTAATTTATACTGTCAATCAGCAACGCCGAAATGCCAACCATAACGGCTGGTGTACTGTGTTCTCCTGCTAAAATAGCATCAAGTCTAGATAGGATAGTATTTGAGATGACATCCTTTCCAAGTATTCGCGCCCAAGCGATCGCCCTCATTGACCGACTGCCAACCGAAAGGCTGACAGCCGTTGTGCAACTGCTAGAGTTTTTAGCAGAACCTTCTCAGCAAACGATCGCTTCTCAAGAAGCTTCGTTACTCCAGATTATCCAGCATTGCCTTCCAGTCGAGGAACAAAAGCAGTTAGAATCGTTGCGCGAGCGCGGAGAGTGGGGTGAACTCACAGAAGCAGAACAGCAAGAACTCATTGGCTATGAAGACTTACTAGAGCAGCAGAGGGTAGAACGCCTCGAAGCCTTGATCCAATTGGCTAAATTGAGGAATATTGATCTGACCATCCTAAATCATGAATTGAAGTCGGAGATTCTACCTTGCCATGCCGCCTGACTCCGATCGAGTTTCTGCTGCTATAGCGGCAAACGGTTGCTGAACGAGCAAAGAACTATTGTGAATATTGCCAATGCCCAGAAGACTTCTCACCCGATAGTTTTACAGTAGATCACATCAAGCCACGTCAAGCAGATGGGGAAACAACTGCCGAGAATTTAGCCTGGTCATGTTTTGGCTGCAATGGTCGCAAATATTCCAGAACAACCTACACTGATCCGCAAACGGGACAGATTGTACCTCTCTTCAATCCTCGTCAACAGGTTTGGTCAGACCACTTTGACTGGAACGAGGGGTTTACTCAGATTATTGGCAAAACTC
>JARCMA010000155.1 GCA_030248405.1 Microcoleus sp. MP8IB2.171 | reverse complement strand
TATTGACAATCAACAGATAAGGATAAAAGCCCTTATTTTGCCCTAAAACCCTTGCCAGACAAGCGTTGGAGCCGCAAGTTTTTAGACCTGAATCCTTACCAATTAGTTATTGCCTACAAAATCCAAGTAAAATCTAACTATGATTACCCTAACAAACTACAAAATCACCGCTCAAATCCATGAAAGCTTTAATTCCCTTGTTTATCGGGGCATTCAGCTTGATGGCGAGATACCCGTTATCCTTAAGGTTCTCAAAGCTGACTATCCCACCCCAGCCCAACTCACTCGCTACAAACAAGAATATGAAATTAACCGCAGCTTAAATATTGATGGAGTCGCCAAAGTTTACAGTTTAGAAAATTATCAGAATACCCTGGTAATGAGTTTAGAAGATTTGGCGGATCGTCACTCAGTATATTAATCAACGAGCATAATTTTTCGCTACTTCAATTTTTGGAAATGGCAGCCAATGTCACCGCTATTTTAGGTGAAATCCATGCTGGAAATATTATTCATAAAGACATCAACCCCTCTAATATTATTCTTCACCCAGAAACTGGGCAAGTCAAAATCATAGATTTTGGTTTATCCACAGTTTTAACCCGCGAAAGCACCACTCTGAAAAGTCCCAATGTATTAGAAGGCACTCTTGCCTATATGTCACCAGAACAAACTGGCAGAATGAACCGCAGTTTAGATTACCGCACAGACTTTTATTCCCTCGGTGCAACCTTTTACGAACTCCTTACCCATCAACTGCCATTTGAAAGCACAGATGCACTAGAATTAGTTCACTATCACATTGCCAAACAGCCAACTCCACCCCATCAAATTAATCCAGAAATACCTAAAGTTGTCTCAGACATTGTAATGAAGTTATTAGCCAAAACTGCCGAGCAAAGATACCAAAGTGCTTGGGGAATTAAAGCTGATCTTGAAGAATGTCTCACGCAACTACAATCTTTCGGTAAAATATCAGAATTTCCTTTAGGTCGTCAAGATATTTTAGATAAATTTCAAATTCCCCAAAAACTCTACGGCAGAGAACGAGAAATTGAAACCTTACTAGCAGCTTTTGAGCGAGTGGTAGGAGAGAATATTGAGGTCGCTAGTAATGAGAAAGGCGCGGTTGAGATGATGCTCGTAGCGGGTTATTCAGGCATCGGCAAGTCATCTTTAGTGCAAGAAATTTATAAACCAATTACCAGACAAAAGGGTTATTTTATTTCAGGTAAATTTGATCAATATCAGCGCAATATTCCCTGGGCAGTGATTAAAGTCTTTCAGGAATTAGTTCGACAACTGTTAACTGAAACCGAATCTCAACTCGAACAGTGGAAAGAAAAAATCAACGCAGCTTTAGGGGAAAATGGCGGCATTATTGTCGAAGTTATTCCCGAAGTGGAATTGATTGCAGGCAATCAACCTGAAGTAGTATCGTTGCCGCCTGCTGAAGCCCAAAATCGCTTCAATTTTGTCTTTCAAAAATTCATCCGAGTGTTTGCTCAAAAAGAGCATCCTCTAGTAATGTTCATTGATGATTTGCAGTGGGCTGATGGGGCTTCCCTGAAACTGATGCAGCTTTTAATGACAGCAGCAGACAGCGAATATCTATTTTTTTTAGGAGCTTATCGGGATAATGAAGTTAGTCCGAGTCACCCATTAATGATAACTATTGATGAAATTCGGAAAAGCGGTACGACAGTTAATTATATCTGGCTCTCGGCATTGAAAGAAGTTCATATCAATCAGTTAATTGTTGATACTCTTAAATGCGAGCGCGAGCGCAGCCAGCCCCTGACTAAATTAGTAATCGCCAAAACCCAGGGCAATCCATTTTTTGTTAATGAATTTTTGAAGTCTATCTATTCTGAAAATTTATTAATATTTGATATCCAGCAGGTATGTTGGCAATGGAACTTAGAACAAATTCAAGAGCGGGGTTTTACCGATAACGTTGTTGAATTGATCGCAGGGAAAATTACAAAATTACCGGAAGCAACCCAAGAAGTTTTGAAAGTAGCTGCTTGCATAGGCAACCAATTCGATCTCAAGATTTTAGCGAACAGCATAGAAAATTCCCTAACAGAAGTGGCATTATCTTTGCGGAATGCCGCAGTCGAAGGGCTAATCTTACCCTTGAGTGATACCTACAAATCAGTAGAATTAGAGGTGACATCTTTAGATTTAAAAGCAGAGTTAATTGTTGAATATAAATTTATTCACGACCGAGTTCAGCAAGCAGCTTATTCGTTAATTCCCGATCGGAAAAAATCATTTGTTCACAAACAAGTAGGACGAACTTTATTACAAAATACCCTCTTTTTCAAAGAGAAGAAAAAATTTTTAATATCGTCAATCAACTCAATTTTGCTACTGAATTAATTGATCAACAATCAGAAAAAAATCAACTAGCAGAGTTAAATGCGATCGCAGGTCAAAAAGCCTTAGCATCAGCCGCCTACGAATCAGCTTTCAAATATTTAATATTTGGGATTGAACTTTTAGCCGAAGCAAGCTGGCAAACCGACTATAATCTGACGGTCAAATTGTATACGGAAGCGGCAAAAGCTGCACAGCTAGTTGGCGAATTTGAGCGAATGGAAAACTTAGCTGAAATCGCTTTGCAACAAGCTAAAACATTGCTAGATAGTGTCGGAATCTACGAAACAAAAATTGCGTGGCTCACGACACAATCAAGACGGTTAGAGTTAGTCAAACTTGGGCTATATGTCTTGAAAATTTTAGGAATTGATTTACCGGAATCCCCTGATTTGTCAGACATTCAGCAAGCAATGGCAACTACAAATGCTGCCTTGACTGGGCGAAAAATAGAAGACTTAATTGACCTACCTCTGATGGTAAAACCAGAACCCCAAGCAGCCATGCGGATATTATCATCTCTCTTCGCCCCTGCTTATCAAGTTGCTCCGGCGCTGCTGCCTTTAATAGCCTGCGAAATGGTAAATTTATCTATTAAGTATGGCAACACAACTAACTCTCCCTTTGGCTACGCTGGCTTAGGCACAATCTTAAACGGTGGATTCCAAGATATGGAGAGTTCTTATCAATACGGTCAACTAGCTATCCGTGTATTACAGCATTTAAATGCCCCAGAAGTTAAAGCTAAGACATTTCATTTAGTGGCTGGATTCACAATTCATGTAAAAGCTCATGTGAGGGAGTCTTTTAATATTTTCTTAGCAGCATATCAAAACGGGCTGGTCATGGGAGATTTTGGTTTTGCCGCTGAAGCGCTTAATGTAAAATGCCAATACTTATATTTAAGTGGCATGGACTTACCATCCGCAGAACGGCAGATCGCCATCTACGACAAAGCAATGGCAGATATCAAGCAAAAAACATCAATTAAATATAATCGCATGACTTGGCAAGCGGTGCTTAACTTGCTTTCTCCCTGCGAAAATCCTTGTAGTTTAGAGGGTGAAGTTTGCAATGAGGAAGCATTTATTGCTGAATGTTTAGAAATGGGCGATCGCGCTGGTACTGCCTACGTCCATATTATGAAACTCATTCTTTGCTATGTGTTTAAAGATTACCCGCAAGCTTTAGACAATGCGACCAGAGGGGAACCTTATTTAGATGGATTGACTGGAATTTTTTCCGTGCCAAATTTTTATTTTTACGACTCTTTAACAAGGCTATCACTTTATCCAGTGGCAGCGAATGCAGAAAAAGAGCAGCACCTTCTGAAAGTGGCTAGCAATCAAGAAAAAATGAAAGTATGGGCAGATAATGCCCCGATGAATTTTCAGCATAAATATGACTTAGTAGCAGCAGAAACAGCGCGAGTTACAGGGGATATTTCCCAAGCTATGGCAGATTACGACTGCGCCATTAAAGGAGCTAGAAAAGCATCATATACCCAGGAAGAAGCAATCTCTTACGAACGAGCAGCAGAATTTTATCTAGCTTTGGGAAGAGAGGAAATTGGCGAAATTTACATGAAAAAAGCTCATTATTGCTATCAACTATGGGGCGCAAAACACAAGCTTCAACATTTAGAGAAAGCTTACCCATACTTGCAGGCAATAAAGTCTGAATCTGCAAAAACCAGAACTACTCTAGCAGCTAGCCACACTAGTGGCAGTAATAGTTCTGAGGTATTAGATTTTGCTACAGTAATGAGAGCAGCTCAAGCGATTTCTGGTGAGATTGTGCTGGAAAAGTTGCTATCAAAGCTGATTAAACTTGCCATCGAAAATGCCGGAGCCCAAAAAGGTTTCCTCCTATTGTTCGATCGCGGTGAATTGAAAATAGAAGCGGCTTTGGAAATTGAAAAAAATGAAGTTAGCGTTTTGCAATCTGTGCCAATTAGTAATGGTAATTTGTTACCAATAACTGTAGTTAATTATGTGACTAGAACTCAGCTAGATGTAGTTTTGAATGATGCTGTCAATGAGGGATTATTCACAAAAGATACTTATATATTAGAAAATAACCCTAAGTCAATTTCTTGCAATGCGATCGTCAATCAAGGTAAATTAATCGGCATTTTATATTTAGAAAATAATCTAGCAACAAGTGCTTTTACCACAGACAGGTTAGAAGTTTTGAAAATCATTTCTTCCCAAGCTGCTATTTCTCTGGAAAATGCACTACTTTATCAAACTTTGGAACAAAAAGTAGAGGAACGCACGGCTCAATTAGCTTCAGCTAACTCTCACCTTGCGGAAGCAAATCAGGAAATTACTGTACTCAACGAACGACTGAAAGCAGATAATATTCGCATGAGTGCAGAACTAGACGTGACGCGCCGAATGCAGAAATGCTATTGCCAATGGAACAGGAACTCAGCCAAGTTGAAGGGTTAGAAATTGCCGGATTTATGGAACCGGCAGATGAAGTAGGAGGCGATTATTATGACGTGTTGCAACACAATGGTCGTGTCAAAATTGGCATTGGTGACGTAACGGGACACGGGTTAGAAAGTGGCGTGTTAATGATTATGGCACAAACGGCGATTCGCACTTTATTAACTAATAATGAAGTCGATCCTGTGAATTTTTTAAATGTTGTTAACCAGACGCTTTTTGACAACGTAACTCGGATGAATTCTGAAAAAAATATGACGCTAGCTTTGCTGGATTATCAAGATAATATCCTGCGTTTGAGCGGACAGCATGAGGAGGTAATTATCGTGCGTGCTGATGGAGGAGTGGAACAAATTGATACAATGAATTTGGGATTTCCCATTGCGTTAGAACCGGATATAGCTGATTTTGTGAGTTCTACAGATATTGAGTTGCATTCAGGAGATGTTGTGGTTCTCTATACCGATGGGATTACAGAAGCGTTTGATATAGATCGTAAACAATACGGATTAGAACGACTGATTGAGGTTGTCTGCGAGTGTAGGGAAGAATCGGCAGAAGCAATTAAAGAAGCTGCGATCGCAGATCTGCGGCGACATATTGGCAAGCAGAAGGTTTACGATGATATCACCATAGTCGTGATCAAACAGAAGTAGCGCTCGGTAAGTTGTTTACGTTTAGGGTTAATTATAAATAAAAAACAATCTTTTGAAATTTTTGAAACTCAGCATTATAAACTATAAATACTCAGGAAGAAAAAGGGTAAATGTAATGTTGAAAGACAACATACTCGACGTGGCGATCGTTGGCGGCGGTGTATCAGGAGTTTACAGCGCTTGGCGACTAATGACTAGCCAAACTCAAAAATCCGAACGGCTCGAACAAATGCTCTCAAAGCGGGGAGAAGATCGGCTTAAAATTGCCGTGTTTGAAGGTAGTCACCGCATTGGTGGGCGACTCCTATCGGTAACTCCGCCGGGAATGCCAAACACCCGCTGCGAATTGGGCGGGATGCGTTATATGTCATCGCAAAAACTGGTGCGATCGCTAGTTGAAAATAAACTTAAACTAGAAACCCGCCCTTTATACGTCAGCGAACCTGAAAACATCGCTTATTTGCGCGGTCAACACCTCCGCCTTTGTCAACTTACCGATCCGAAATTGGCGCCCTATGCCCTAAAAAGTGCCGAACAAGGGATAGATCCCAGCAATTTTATTGGTTTTGCCCTCGAACAGCTTATGCCCGGAATTAGCAAACTACATGGGGAAGAATTGCGGCATTTTGTGAGAACTCATAAATTTGAGGGCAAACATCTCTACAATTGGGGCTTCTGGAATTTGTTGGCGCGATCGCTCTCCCACGAAGCTTACACCTTAGCTTTCCAAGCAGGTGGCTACGATACCACCGTCTTAAACTGGAACGCCGCCGACACCATCTTATTAAACTGCGACTTCACACCCAGTTAGCGCAATCTATAAACAAATGTCCATCTTGTGGCATCATCTCATTGATACACTTTATCAACGCTTGAGGAAAAATAGGGGAAGCTTGCGAGTCTCGTTTTTCTGGGTTGCGAAACGGAGATTTTGTACTTTTAATTTCGTCGATCAACCGCCTGCGGAAATCGGTTCCTTTTTGATCGGGTTCTACTTGCTGACCTAACTCGCACAAGTAGTCTATCGTGCTGCCAACTTCCGACACAATTCCTAATTCAATCGGAAAAGAACGGGCAATCGCATTTTGATCCAAGTCTACTTGAATAAAAGGCCCGTTGGGAATCAAAATCGAGTCCCATTTCGAAGTAGCCAGTTGACCCAAACTCGATCCCAAAACCATCAGCGCATCGTAGTGCGGTGGTAATTCGGGATTGAGAAGTTGTGGGCTTAAATAATACTTAGGCCACTCGCAACCCGCCAAACCGTAATTTCGCAGCGATAAC
>JARCMA010000015.1 GCA_030248405.1 Microcoleus sp. MP8IB2.171 | reverse complement strand
CTGATCGCCACAGCCCGACTATCGCCCGTAATCATCTTGGCGGTAATGCCTAGCTGCCCCAATTCCTTAAGCGTATTGGCAATGCCTGCTTTCGGCGGATCGAACAGCGCCAAATAGCCCATAAATGTCATGTTAACTTCGTCGTCTTTGCTGAAGGAATCGCGATCGAAATTGCGGTAAGCAACTCCCAATACTCGAAATCCTTTGCTGCCCAATTCTTCAGCGCGTTGTTGAATCTTGTCCTGCTGCGGCGCAATGTCGATCGCAATTCCTTCACCAGTCTCTACCGTTGAGCAGACATCCAGAATCGTCTTGAGCGCTCCTTTGGTGACAATTAGATGCGTATTTTCTTGTTTAAACAGGATGCTTAAGCGTTTGCGGTTGAAATCGTAGGGCACTTCATCGAGCTTTTGATAGCCTGAGATGTCGAATGTTTTGTGCTGGCGAATCGCTTTGTCGATCGCATTTACATAGCCAGATTCAGATGCAGCATTCAAATAAGCGTAGAGCAAAACCCGATCGCTCTCCTTGCCATCCACATCAACCGCCGAGTGAATTTTCACCTCCCCTTCCGTCAACGTACCCGTCTTATCTGTACAAAACACGTTCATACTGCCAAAATTCTCGATCGCAGCCAACCGCTTCACAATCACCTGCTTTGCCGCCATTTGCTTAGCGCCGCGAGACAAATTGAGGCTGACAATAGCAGGCAGAAGTTGAGGAGTCAGGCCAACCGCCAGCGCCAGAGAAAATAGAAATGATTCCAAAACCGGGCGTTTCAGGTAAACATTTGCCGCAAAAATCAGGACAACCAAAATTAGCGTCACCTCCATCAGAAAGTAACCAAACTTGCTGAGTCCCTGTTCAAATTCGGTTTCCGGCGGCCTAAGTTTCAATCGTTCCGATACCTTACCAAACTCAGTTTCCTTTCCGGTATGCACCACCACTGCTTTGCCAGTACCGCTGATAACATTAGTGCCCATATAAAGGATGTTAGTGCGCTTACCCAAATCGGTTTCTGCGGGCAAAACGCCGCTCATCTTGTCAGCCGGATAAGTTTCTCCAGTCAGCGCCGCTTCATTCAACGACAAATCTTTCGACTCTAAAATCAGGCAGTCACCAGGAATACTATCGCCAGCTTTAAGCAACACAATGTCACCCGGAACCACTTCCTCATTGGGGATTTCTTGAGATTTGCCATCCCGCAACACCGTGGCTTTTACTTGCACCAATGCCAGTAGTTTCTCAACAGCATTTGTCGCTCCCCTTTCTTGCCAAAATCCTAGTAAGCCGCTAATTAGGACGATCGCCAAAATGATGATCGCATCTGCCGCATCTTTCAGAAAGATCGACAACACGGCGGCAAAAATCAGAATCAAAATAATCGGACTTTTGAACTGGTTGAGCAACAGCGTCAAGGAATTAGATTTTTGTTTCTGTTTCAGGCTGTTCGCACCGTATTCGCTCAGGTGTTGTTTAGCATCCTGACTGCTTAAACCTGCGGTTGTAGACTTCACCTGAGTCAGCACCCGATCTGTCGGCAAGCTCCAAAACGTGGAAAGTTGTGGATTCATTGTTTGTTACCTAACTTATAATTTTCTGTAAGTAACCGTGCTAATTCATAGGTAGCCAAAGCCGATTGGTGTCAAGTTAAAGTCAAACGTAATACGAGTCTACTGTCTGACGATTAGGGCCTAGATCCCCCCTAGCCCCCCTTAAGAAGGGGGGAACAAGAGTCTTCTCAAAGTCCCCCTTCTTAAGGGGGATTTAGGGGGATCTCCGGGGAATAAACAGCGCTAACCCAAGCGTATTGAGCCACAGTCGCCAAATTTCCCACCATGAAAGTATCTTTTGAAAAAATAGCCACAACTAATGTTCTCCCAACTTTCCCTACGACTTTTTGTTGGAACTTTTATTCATAAACTTCAAAGATTCAAACCAAATTAAGCTAATGATTCCACCTGCAAAACAGATACCGAGATCGATCGGATGTAGAAAAGAGAAACTGAACAAGTGACGCAAAAAAGGAACATAAAGCACAAGTGCCAGAAAAACCAGCCCTCCCCCCATCACCCACCACAGCGCCGCGTTAGGAGATTGCAAGACTTTCAGGCTCAGAGGCGATGTGGATCGTTCGCTCAGAATTAATCCTAAATTTGCCAAAATTAACGTAGTAAACGTTAACGCACGAGCATCGAATTCACCTTGTTTGCGATATACCGAAATTCCAAAGATTACAAGCACGATCGCCAAACTGCCCATTCCTTGCAAAAGTGCCAGAGCGATCGTTTTTCTACCAAACAATGGCTCCTTGGGGTTGCGGGGCGGACGCTTCATCGCATTTGGTTCTGCGGGCTCGGCTTCTAAGACGATCGAGCAGGCTGGATCAATAATTAAATGTAGAAAGGCAATGTGAATCGGAAGTAATATTAACGGTAATTTAAATAAGACTGGAATCAAAGACATCCCCGCGATCGGAATGTGAACCGCAACAAGATACGCCATTGCTTTCCGCAGATTATCAAAAATTCGCCGTCCCAGTTTAACTGCTTGCACGATCGACGAAAAATCATCATTCAGCAATACCAATGCCGCCGACTCACGCGCCACATCCGTTCCTCGTTCCCCCATCGCAATCCCGATTTGCGCCGCTTTCAGCGCAGGGGCATCATTCACACCATCCCCAGTCATGGCCACAACTTCGCCTTTGGCTTTCAAAGCATTGACTAACCGCAGCTTTTGTTCGGGGACGGTTCGCGCAAAGATATTCGTACTTTGAATGCGCTGTTGGAGCTCAGCATCACTCATTTTATCCAATTCTGCTCCAGTCAAGACGGCTCCCATGTCCTGCAATCCAATCTGTCGGGCGATCGCCTGAGCAGTACCTGAATAATCTCCCGTAATCATCACAACTCGAATACCAGCAGTATGACATTCTTGAATCGCCCCCGCCACGGTTGGACGCACTGGATCGGATAATCCCACTAATCCGATAAATTGAAACGGAAAGTCATGTTGTTTATCGGGTAAATGAGCAGAATCGATCGACGGATGAGGCGGCAAAAATGGTGGCGGCGCATCCAGCAGAGACGCTTTAGCAACGCCTAACACCCGCAATCCGCGATCGGACATTTTGCTGACTTGTGCCGCTAGCAGTTGCTGTTGTTGGGGCGTGAAATGACAGAGATCCGCGATCGCCTCCGGTGCACCTTTGGCAGCAACTTCATACTGTTTGCGATCGGCAGATTGCCAAACGTGAGACATTGCCAACAGATGCGGCGACAGCGGATATTCTCGTAACAACTTCCAATCTTTGTGCAAATGTTCGGTATGTGCTAGATAGCGATCGCCCAATAGTTTAAATGCTTTTTCCATCGGATCGAACGGATCTCGTTGACTCGCGAGAATGCAAAACTCGACTAATTCATGTACAGCTTCCGGCAGCGCATCTTGTGGATGCAATCCCAAATCGTAAGCCTGAGTATTTTCTGCTGGGTTATAGGGGAATAGCTGCTGCACAGCCATCACATTCAGAGTCAACGTCCCCGTTTTGTCCACACACAAAACTGTCGCAGAACCCAAAGTTTCAACGGCGGAAGCACGACGAGCTAAGACATGGTTCTGTGAAATGCGCCAAGCTCCCAAGGCTAAGAAAACCGTCACCACAACCGGAAATTCATTCGGCAAAATTGCCATCGCTAAGGTAATGCCCGCGAGAACTCCTTTGAGCCAATCTCCTCGCGTCACTCCATAAATAATGACGATCGCCACACACAAAGATAACGCGATGCCAAACAAACGGCTTACTAACCGATTCATTTCCCGTTGTAAGGGAGTAATCTCAGGCTTCACTGTTTGTAAAGCCTTGCCAATCTTGCCCATCTCCGTCTGAGCACCGATCGCTTGGACTTGAACAATTGCTTGTCCCTGCACCACCAATGTCCCAGAATAGACAAAGGGCAACTCATCACCGCCTGGCCGTGCCATCTCCACTTTGCCCTGGGCGGCAACTTTGCGAACGGGTAGAGATTCCCCAGTTAGTAACGATTCATCGGTTGAAAGATTTGTACAAGACAGGACGATCGCATCCGCAGGCACACGATCGCCCTCTGCTAGGACTAAGACATCTCCCCGAACAACTTCTCGCCCAGCAATTCGTTTGCGCTGTCCATCCCGAATCACCAAAGCACGAGGACTGGAAAGATCGCGCAAGGCTTCTATGGCGTGTTCGGTTTTGCCTTGCTGGTAGAGGCTAATTCCCGTGATGAAAAAGACGAAACCTAGCAAGATCAATGCTTCCTGGAGGTCGCCTAAAATCCAATAGATGATGCCGCCTCCGCCCAACAAGAGGAAGATCGGATCTTTAACTGTGTCAATCGCGATCGACCAAATACTCCTAGATTGAGCCGAGGGAAGTTCGTTGTAGCCGTCATCTTTGAGTCGCGCAATTGTTTCTTGTTCAGACAACCCACGCATTGTTAAGGTATCGAATGATTTGACCATGAAAATCTCCTTTCTAAAATCAGGCAGTCACCAGGAATGCTATCGCCAGCGTTAAGCAACACAATATCACCCGGAACCACTTCCTCATTGGGGATTTCTTGAGATTTACCATCCCGCAGAACCGTTGCTTTTAATTGTACCAAAGCCAGGAGTTTCTCAACAGTATTTGTCGCTCCCCGTTCTTGCTAAAATCCTAATAATTCGCTAATTAGGGCGATCGCCAAAATGATGATCGCACTCGCTCTTCGGGGACAGCACTGTAAAAAAATACTTTTTTCAAAAGTGAGATGCTCCCTATCTGGGCCCTGTTGGTCAGGTGCGGATCTGTGAGATTGTCTGTGAAACTTAGGGATTGTCAACGGCGACGCACCCTACGGCTACTTCAACTTTGCCAGCAACTTATCAACCGAACCTAATTTCCTGAAGAAAAAATGGTTTTCCACTCTTGCAGAAAAAGTGGTGGAACTGATAGATTAATGGCTTCACCGTCCATCGCTGATATCGTCAACTTTAGGGGGTTTTCTGGCTGTAACTCCGGTAACAACGGCTGAATATCATACTGACCTACATTAGATTCTGGAGCAGACAAATCAGTAAAAATAATGCTGGAGGTATCATTAGCAGTCAGTGTTTTACCCATTGAATTAGTCAACAATAAGGGTTTACTACGGTCGATTTTTGCCACACCTGGGAAACCTACTAAACGCAGTTCAAAAGTCATTTTGCCATTAGGAGAAATCCTTTTAAAAGCGATCGCCTGCCAGCTATTGCCATGCTGATCTTTGAGGTTTTTCCGAGATTGGTAAACCATTTGGCTTGGTGCTTCCTCCAGTTCTCTAATTGCTGCAACTGCCTGGGCATTAGTAAATATTCCTAAGCTGTTTAACATTTAAATTGCATTAACTGCATTTCCTTTGTTTTTTATTTTGCGCCCCCATTTAATAATTAATTCGCCTTCATTTAAAAGTTGAT
>JARCMA010000154.1 GCA_030248405.1 Microcoleus sp. MP8IB2.171 | reverse complement strand
GTCGAAAGCGGCGGCGACAATTTGGCGGCAACTTTTAGCCCGGAGTTGGTGGATTTGACAATTTATGTAATCGATGTGGCTCGGGGGACAAAATTCCACGCAAGGGCGGGCCGGGAATTAGTAATTCCCGGCCCGCCCTTGCGTGGAATTTTGTCCCCCGCAGCCACATCGATTACATAAATTGTCAAATCCACCAACTCCGGGCTAAAAGTTGCCGCCAAATTGTCGCCGCCGCTTTCGACAAAGACTAAATCTAAATCAGTGAATTTGTGTTCTAACTCTTCTATAGCTACCAAATTGATTGAAGCATCTTCGCGGATGGCTGTGTGAGGACAGCCGCCGGTTTCTACGCCCAAAATGCGATCGCTCTCCAAAGCTTGACTCCGAACCAAAAACTGTGCATCTTCCTGAGTATAGATATCATTAGTCACCACAGCAATCTGGTACTGCTGTCGCAGCGCCTTACACAAAGCATCAAGCAAAGCAGTTTTTCCCGAACCAACCGGGCCAGCAATTCCTACACGAAAAGCACTCATATCGATTTTAGATTTTGGATTTTAGATTTTAGATTTTTTTATATTGTAGGGTGCTTGTGGCGTACCTTCTGTTGCCGAATTTTCCCCCTGCCAATTTTCAACTCCGAAACAACCGACTGTACTGAGTTTCGTGCGCCATACTAGCCAGTCCCAATCCCCAACTGCAACTACCGAGGTCATCATCTTCTAATTGTAAAACTTCTCGCGCCGTAGAGTTAATTTGAAACTGCAAATCTAACAGCAACTGCTGACCAGCAGTTTGACCGAGGGGAATCAGTTTCACGCCCGCACTCGCCAAATTTGCAGCCCAACTGTACAAATATCCTACCACGGCCGCTTCCTCTTCAATCTGCCATGTTGCCGCGGCAATGCCAAAGCCGATCGCAAAATTGCACGGATTGCCGCCAACTTCCACCAAATCTTTTACAATAGTTGTTAAATCAGAAACAACGGGCGATCGCAAATCCACCAACAACCGCGTCAAAGTCCGTCCCATCTGCCAACTTTGCAAGCGCAACTCTTCACTTTCCTTAGCAGCAGTCGCCCAAGCATTCCAGTAACTCAAAGCCCTCAAATCCCCAATCTTCGCCGCCCTCAAAGCCCGTACCGCCACAGCAGCTTCTACTCGCACCGCCCCAAATTCCAACGAATTTTGTAACCAATTCCTCAAACTAATCTCGCTGTCGATCGCACCAGTTTCTACCAGACTTTCGATTCCCTCAGAATAACTATAAGCTCCCACAGGCGCAAAAGCTAACTGCAACAAACATAAAAGTTGATTGTTCACTGTTGACTGTTGACTGTTGACTGTTGACGGTTGACTGTTGACGGTTGACTGTTGACGGTTGACTGTTGACTGTTGACTGTTGTTATTTGTTGGTTTCAATGCCCAATTCCCCATTCCCCATTCCTAATGGTTGTGTCCGTAAGCCCCCGTTTCTGGCTGAAATGGCACAACTTCTGCTATTACCTCCAAACCCATTTTTTCCAGCATTCCCTGCAAAACAGAGTCAGGAGAAAGCCTTAAATAATTATCAGCAACTTCTAAAGCTACGTGGCGGTTGCCTAAATGATACGCCGCCCGCATCAGTAGCAGTGGACTTGAAGCGCGTACCGTCAGCACCGATTCAGGTTTTGCTGTCACCAATACCAAACAGCTACCATCTTCCGACTGCAATAAATCTCGATCGCGCAGTACCGTACCTCTGGGCAAACTCAGGTGCAGCTTTTCCCCCGTATCCGTCTCGAACTGGTGGCGGCTGCGAGTGCGATCGTCCGCTGTCATCGCTAAAGTAAAGCTGACAGCAGCATCGGGATTTGCAGGCAAATGTTTTGTGAAAGTTAGCATTTTTTTATTCTATTCCTCAACTTAACTCAATTCACATCTACTTTTTGAGGAATATCTTTTTGATCTTTAATTGCGACTGACAGCGAGTTACAAAATTGTCATCTCTCTGAACCGCTCCCGTCCTTGCATACCATGTTTTGCTCGTTTTGTCAAGCAATTTATTACAGGCGATCGTCATTTTCTCAAAAATGATTGCATACCGTCCAGTAACTCAAACAATAGAACGGGAGAGGAAGAAAGACTCAAACGCATCGATTTTATTGATTGCCCGCTTGTTGCAGTCGCAGCAGTTCGGCTTGAATTCGCTGTTTGACTGCCGGATTCGCTTGCTGGAGCAAAGTGAGCTGGTTGAAGCGACTAACTGTCAAACCATTGGTTTCGATAACTTTTTTAGCTTGTTGGCAGTAATTCACTGCGATGCCACGAACACCTCCAGACAACCTATTAATTTCCTGAGTTTCGTTGCAGACTACTCTGGGAACCGAACCCCCAGCCATGCCTTTAATTTCGTTATAAGCTTCCACCCGTCTAGGTTCTATTGCCAACACAGCACGAGCGTAGCTAGTAATTTCCTCGCTGCTAATTTCTTGAGCTTGGGCGGCCGCTCCGAAAACAAGGCTTGGGGATTTTGCGTACAAGTCAGGGGCCCATCCGCTAGCCAAAGCTGCTGCGGAAATGATGCCTGCGAACAGGGATTGTCGCAGCATCCGGTTTAGGCGAAATTTAGAGGTGTTGGTTAAGGTGTTCATGGTCGTCGGTGATTGCTTGCGTGTAGATAAAAATGACACAGCGCTTGGAGGCTCAATCTTTTTGAATCATGTGGCGGCTAAAAAGTTCCTGCCGTTGGTGACTATTTTGAATTCCAGCAGGATGCTTTAGGAGTTGCTACGACGATCGACTTTTTAGCAAATTCAATAATTTCATTATAACATCGGTCGGAAGTTGACAAAATTCAAACTTTAGATAGTAATTTTAATTACAGAGCGTGCCCGAATTGCCTCTCCCAATAATTCTCAAAGCGCAAATATTAAATAATTCTAAAAGTTCTTGACAAATTACTCGCCTTAATTAGTCTCATCAAGGTACGCGGTAGCAAAGCTATCCCTTTCCCCGCAAGGGTTCCCGTTCCCCGTAGGGGGTTCCCGTAGGGTAGGGTAGGGAAGCGCCTGGAAGACTAGGTCAAATTTAGCAGCAATCGCACTCATCAATTGCGGCGATGATTTATTTAATCTTAAGCGGTGGTGCATTTGTCAATCGAGAAAATCCCCGGCTGGTTTGGCTGCTGGCGGAGCCAGAGGCGGAACAAAAATCATGTTTTACTACCCGAAGATAGAGACAGCAGCAGGGAACTAGACATTAAAATCTTGTTATAAAAATGCGCGCTATCTGTTTTCGGCAGTCAACGCGCAGGCCTTCGATTCCAACTCTCGCTTCCTCCAGTTGGGGGCTGTGAAAACTTGTCTGGGAGTTACCCAGAAACCTGGTTTTTCTACGAAATAAAATCGTTACAGCCACCAGCAAGAGCAGACAAACCCGGAAAGCTGGAATTTTTGGGCCTCAGTTTTCTTGTCATCTCGATCGCCAATAGCGATTTTTTGCAAGTGTTTTCGCAGCAAGTT
>JARCMA010000153.1 GCA_030248405.1 Microcoleus sp. MP8IB2.171 | reverse complement strand
GAAAGTCGCCTACACCATCCCCGTTCGAGTCCAGGAAGGTTTCAACATCAAGGGAGTAGACTATTGCGTCTTTATACCAGAGGTCTTGCATATTAGTTAGTTAAATTGAGATATTGCATCTGTGGCAAAAACCTGGTTTCTCACCAAAAATTAGCATGAAAATCTATATTTCTGGTTCAAAAACCCGGTTATAAGTTTATTGAGAATGGTGCAAGATGTCCTATCCTGTCCGCTCAATTAATCATATAGCAATCCTAAATGATTTTCTGTAGGGACACGGCACTGCCGTGTCCCTACAGATGGATTTTGGGGAAATCACATTTATGTTCGCGGTAAGGATAATGATTTAGGATTGCTATAGTAAGATTCGATCGCGCGTGCAGATTTAAATTTTTTGCATTTTACGGACTCGCATTCCGCACTACGAACCGTTTTTGCTCCCAAGAACGGACACCAGGAGGCACTACGAACCGTTTTTGTTATGGTAATCGCTCGGACGCGATATCAGTTGAATATACCATCTTTTGTAAGTCCTGACGGCATAGGAGTTGTGTTTTTTGCTGCCAACTACTCATCTACCCAATTGAGCAAGCCAAGAGAAGTAACAGCTCCAAAAAAGTGAGCGCCAATCATATTGACGTTTGCCATAGTCACAAAAATATCTAGGGAACGAATCACATTTTCTGTATTAGTTGCGAGCGCTTGTGGTTGAGCGAGCGTTTTTGCTAAAACTAGACCCACTGTTTCTTCCGAAGCGATAAACGCGATTAGTAGTCCCACCAAACTAGAATTTAATCCAATTCGTAAGGCTTGAGTAATATCTTCTTTGCTGGGATAGAACTGGATATCACCTCCTTGCAAACGTCTGCCTAAAAGCCGATATCGAAAATCCCAAAATATTCTAAAAGCCAGCAATACAAGACCAACTATCGCTAAAACTATGCCGAACCCAATACCTGGATTATTGGGTTGCTCGCTCAGGTTGCGGCTCAACATGGCAAGTATTAAAGTAATACCGGAAACCGCACCAAACAATAACTGTACCCAGAAGCTAAATCGACTGAACCAACGAAAATTTTCGACGAATTTGGTTTGGAGCAGTGGTGGCGACACGGATTCTGATTGATTCATGATATACACCTTATTGCTGAATTGATAATTATCACAAGCGAGGCAAGGAAGAGGTTTTTTCTGCCGATCGTCCGGGGGCAAGCGATCGCTCCTGGACGCATCAATGCCTTCAAACCTTAGTTTTTTACTTAATCTGTGGGTAACAACCAATAATTTTAGTGCATCAAACCCGGTTTTTCATCATCCCGAAGTGATATCATGTGCGATCGATTACCCTCACAAAAACGGTTCGTAGTGCGTCCTGGTGTCCGCAGTTTAAGAGCGGACTGAAGTCCGCACTACGAACCTGATTTATCGGGCTTAATTGATCGGACACGATATGAGTCCTCTATTAGACTTCTCCTCTAAAATCCTGTAAAGAACAGGCCCAAATAGCCTGTTCCACAAGAGTTATTTGAGAGGTATATTCATCAGTCAGGAATGGCTGAGGGATACACGCCTGTAGCAATTAGCACGGGTTTGTTGGTATACTCGGCTTCTAGCTTCTGCTTTAAGGTCAAATCCCATTGCAAATCGTATTCGCGATCGAGATCAGCGACAACAAACTGACGCAGCACACCGGTTACGGCAACTTTCTCACCTTCTTTCACGGTTGGTTGTGGAACGGTGTGTATCACTAACAAATCTTCTCCGCCAATTAATTTGTCTTCATCCAAGGTGAACGAGTTTGAACTTCTGATGGTTTCGACTTCACCACTCACCGCTAGTGTCTTGCCGTAGTATTTTTTGGGGTTTGAGGTGAGTTCCCCCGGTGTGGGGGATAGCGCCATCGATTGTGCAACGATCGTAGGTTTACTTTCGTACTCGGCGTACAGGTTTGGCTGTAAGCCTAATTTGTACTCGCGCTCGATATCTGCAAGGACAAATTTGCGAACAGTTCCCGTTACTTGAATATCTTGACCAGATTCAGCCGGCATCATAAAAGGCTTGCCTGTGGCATTGACAACCAAAATCGTTTCGCTGCCAAAAAACTTCTGATCGCTAATTGTAAAAGTCGATGGGCCCAATTTATTGATGGGTTTACTTCTGACCGTCACAGTTTTACCAAGCAGTGCTGCTGTGTTATCAACCACATTCTCAGTTGTCGTGGCAACCGTTCCCGGCGTTGCAGGTGCAGGTGCAGGTGCCGTTGCTTCCCGCTGTGGGGTAGAACAAGCCGGAAGCAGGATGGCGAGTGCGAGTGCGATCGCTCCTCCCTTAGCATTCCACAGCTTTTGAGTGGAATTGTTTAAACGATTATTAACCATTGAAAAGTCTCCTTGATTTTCCTGTTTACTTGGCTTAGACAGGTACATAATTTCTGTTCAAAACCGGGCCGTTTTACGGTCTAATTAAAAAAGGCTTGACTATCTTTTTGAATTCTTAAAACCCCTTGGTTGTCATCAAAGCTAGTCGTTTCATCCCACGAAACTGCCAGCATCCCTGTCTCAGAACTAGACCGGGGTATAATTTTCAGCAGTCCTCCATCTTCGCCACCATCTCGATGTCCGCTGCGACTACTCTTTGTTGAGCAATTACGATAGATGTTTGGGAACCGACTTGGGCAATTTCCGATAAATAAAAGGTTGAACTCAACACAGCCAGTGCCGTTTTGGTTGATTTGATTTTCATAAAATCCTCCCGTTCTGAACAATCCACTTCTTGCGACAATGGGAATTTAGAGTCTCAAAAATCGACTTAGACAAAAGGTCTATTGTGTCTGTTCTACATTTCAAAATTTTGCTTGTATACCTATTTAACCTAAAATATCCCCACCTTGCCATCTGTCTGAGGCCCTAAGAAAATATCTATCCGATGAAAGATGATTGAGGAAAAACTGATGGTATTGCTTTGAGTTAAGTGCGATAGTCGATCGGACTATTGACGATAGATGCACCCTTCCCACCTGCCGCACCCGGGCGCGTCCATTCTTGCAACGCCCACAAGCTAGTTAGGGCAGCTACTACAGAGCCAAAACTATCCATAATCAAATCGATAATCGTATCATCCACACTCCCAATCACTTTGCTAGAAAGAACGATACCAGCCGTCCATTCGGTAATTTCCCACAAAGCACCGATCGCAATTCCAAAACTGGTTATTGTTAGCAAGTACAGCAGTTTGCGATCGCGAAAAATCGTCAACATTGAACTGTAGGCTAAAAAACTCAATGCTAAAGTCACGGCAAAAATCGTGAAAGCATGAACAATTTCATCATAAGGCCCCTGCTGGTAAAATAGTCCCCACACCCAGCCTCCAGCATTGAGTAAGGCAGCAAACACAAACAGGAAATCAAACAGCGTTGGCAAGCGATCTTGCATCACGACAAACACCACGGATGCTGCTAAAAATAATCCTAGCGCCAAGGCATTTTGCCATTTTCCCTGACTGACAGCAGCTATTACTGCTATGGTTAATAACGCCTGTCCTACCCAAGCTGCAACTCGATAGCCACGCCAGTTTGTAGTCATCATCACTCTCCTTTTATCTTAAGATCACACATCACCGACCTCTTAGAGAAATCGGGGTTCTCCATGCCCTTTATGTGGTTTGTTTGAACTCAATTTTTAGAGATCATCTTGAGCAATTTGGGCATGGTTTAAGGTAGCGACTAAGGTAACTCCGCCTAAAATATTACCAATTAGGGTAGGTATCATGAATTTGCCCAAATATTCTGGCCACGAAACAGCTTTAATTGCCACTGCATAGAAAACTTCCACCGATCCGGCAATAATATGAGGAAATTCACCTAGCCCAACCAGGGAAGTGATGATAACAATTACCCACAGTTGGGAAGACTCAGCGGCGGGGAGAAGCCAGACCATTAAAGCAATTAACCAACCAGCAAAGATTGCCCGCAATAAAGTTATCCAAAATCCTCCATCGATAACTCTTAAACCTATTTCGCCAAACGCTGTTTGAAGTTCAGGCGGGAAGACTCCAACCTGTGCAACTATTGAGGCAAATATGAATGCACCTAACAAATTGCTTGCTAACACGATTCCCCATAATCGCAGCACTCGCATAAAAACTTTGCGTCTGCGATCGCTTAACAAAGGCAGAATGACAGTCACGGTATTTTCAGTGAACAACTGCTGACGCCCCATCACCACGATGACAAAGCCGATACTGTACCCAAGGCTGACAATGATGGAACTCCAAGATTGGTGGGGTAAATTTGCTTGGAGTAAACCTTGACCCACCAGAGAAAATCCCATAGATAGTCCTGCGGCTAATCCAGACCAAGCTAGGGCTGAAACAGGACGGCACAACTGACTTTCACCCTCAATCCTAATCGTTTCGTGAATGATTAAGGCAGTGGGACGGATGCGCTCAATGATCTCTTCACGATCGCGATCGCTTAGTTCTAACTTTTGTTGACCCAGCAATTCTATTGCTTGGCTTGCTCCATCGCATTTTTGTGTCATCTCGCTCTTGTTAAATTATATGAACTTCGTAGTTCTCAGGATACAAACTAAAAAACAGCGACGCGCCTAGCCTGAGAATGAGCTTTGGGTTTTTCTAAAAAGTATGTGTAGAGAAAAAATAGCCGTGCAGCATCTATCTTAAGTTTGGTGATTTTAAAATTGAATGTAAAAGCAATATATCTTAAGTAAGATATTTGGCTATTTGCTTTAATTTTGCACAATCTTTCCCATACAGAGGTGTAGGGTGAAAATGTAAGAGTGGCAGTCTTAGGAGGCATCTTTGTACAAAATTAATTCCTTGAGTACAATAAAACCTGACCAATTCAAAAATTCAACCCCGAATGCGATTGTGGATGCTTCTAGCTGGTTCGCTCGCTGTAATTGGGAAGGAAAAGTCCTCTCTCAAACTTGAGAACCTAGTCAAGCCTGAGTGCGATCGCATTCGTGGTGGAGATTGCCGTTTTTTTGGGACTAGCAGCAGTTTTTTTGGCTTGGCGCGTACCCTGATTTGCAATTGGCAAAGACCTGCTGTGAGTTTTACGTTAGCACAATCATGCAAGTGGCTCCGGCATTCAGTTCAATCTAACGTTTTTGCTGGCGATCGCAGTTGTCTTTGGTTTAATCGGACTTTGGGTAAAAGCCACCAGCAAGCGTTGTTTTAACAAGGTGTGAAGCACCGGAATATGAAAATCCACAATTTCAACCTCACCATAAATCGTGGGTAAATTGATCGGTGTTGAGCAGTTACTAATCTAGTAATAACAATGAATAGAGATAGCGATCGCAGTTCTTCTGCACAAATAACTAACCAGGAGGGTGAAAATACCAGTCAACAAATCCCGCAGGCGCCAGAGGGTTGGGAGCGCTTTAAATGGTTGGGGCCGAGTTTTTTATGGATGCTGTCGGCTGCTGGTTCTGGTGAGTTACTATTTACACCTCGAATTGCAGCACTTTACGGCTACTCGCTGTTGTGGGCGCTGCTAGCGGCTGTTATCCTCAAGTGGTTTATCAACAACGAAGTCGGGCGGTTTTCGGTTTGTACCGGCGCAACGATTTTAGAAGGTTTTAAACAAATTCCTGGGCCAAAAAATTGGACAATTTGGCTGATTTTATTGCCGCAGGTGGTAGTAGCAATTTCCACCGTTGCCGGACTTGCAGGTGCCGCCTCTACAGCACTGATTCTAGTAACAGGAGGAACAGTTAAACTTTGGACGGTGATTATTATCGCTGTAACGGCAGCAATTGTGTTCATGGGGCAGTATGAAGTTGTGGAAAAAATTTCCTCAATTATCGGCATCGGCCGCACGTTGGCAGTGGTAGCGGCGGCGATTTTTATCTTTCCCAACGTTCGACAACTCGCAGCGGGCTTAGTGCCTCAAATTCCCCAAAACGTGCAATATCAAGAAATCCTACCTTGGCTGGGTTTTATGCTAGCAGGGGCAGCGGGATTGATGTGGTATTCCTATTGGGTGGAAGCCAGAGGATACGGTGCTGCTTCTCTCAAACAAGAACAACCCCTTGATTTTAATCAAATCAGCCACGAACAAATAAAAAGGTTGCAGGGTTGGGTGACTTTAATGAGTTTATCCAATACCTTAGCAGTCGTGGGTGCGCTGTTAGCGGCACTCGCTTTTTTGATTCTCGGTGGCGAGTTGTTGCGTCCCCAAGGATTAGTGCCAAAAGAACAACAAGTAGCAGAAATTTTGGGTAGTTTGCTAGGCGATATTTGGGGGCCATTTGGCTTTTGGTTTATGGTGGCGATCGTTTTTATTACTTTTTGTAGCACCACGCTTTCAGTCCAAGACGGCTTTGGGCGGATGTTTGCCGATGGCACGCAAATTTTACTGCAAGGATTTGGCGTACAGGGTCGTTGGACGAATGAAAAATTTTTGCAGCGATTTTATATTATAGTGCTGTTAACTGTGTTACCCATTGCAATTTATCTGATTTTCGGCGAACCCGTTTCCTTGTTAAAAATTGCTGGAGGCATTGAAGCAGCTCACATTCCCATTGTGACTGGATTAACGCTTTATGTGAATCATCGAATGCTGCCCAAGGAATTGCGACCCTCGAAGTTTATCTGGGGTGGAACGGTAATTGCAGGGATCTTTTTTGCCTGCTTTGCGGTTATCTATCTTTTACAACTGACCGGAATAATTGGAACGAGTGGATCGGGGAGTTAAAGAGG
>JARCMA010000014.1 GCA_030248405.1 Microcoleus sp. MP8IB2.171 | reverse complement strand
GATGCTCGCACTCCTCAAAAACGCTTTTTGCAAAACCGGGATGCTCTTGCAGACAGTCGTAAAACGAAGTAGTTTATCGATCGACTGTATCGTAAATTCAGTTAAACTGAGAGGTTGCACCATTCTCAATAAGGTTTTTATGGGCGGGCAGGATGCCCACCCCACAAGAAATTAATTCTTTGTGGAACAGGCCGGAAAGCCTGTTAAGCGAGAATGCTGCAAGATGTAAGGTTAAACCAAAGTTTAGCCTAATTATTGCAAAACTTAGATACGCTCGATCGACCTTTTCCCTGCTTCACCTTTTTTTCAATCCCACAACCGCCTGCCTGCTTTGCCGCCCAGTCGCTGGTGAGTATCTTTGAGCAAGTTTGGGATGTCTAACTCTTCGGGACACCGGGGCAAACATTCGCCACAATCGGTGCAGCGGTTGCCTTTGTTGCCGGGGAACCAGTGGCCGGCATTTTCAAACATGGCGTAGCGGTATTTGCCAAAGTCAGTCATGTCGCACCCGACGGCGAGATTGCGGAGTCGCAATACTTCGGGAATGTTGATGTTTTCTGGGCAAGGCAAACAGGCATAGCACTGGCTGCATTTGTCGGTTTTCAAAGTGGCTGCAATCACCGATTCTAGCCGATCGAACGCAGCGATTTCGGCGTTGGTGAGGGGAAAGTCGCGATCGCAATATTTCAGGGGTTGCTCTAATTCTGTCGCATTTGCAGCCCCCACACTCAAAGTCCCAATCCTAGTATCGCTAAGTAAAAACCGATAGTTTAACTCTAAGGGCGAGAAAGGCGAGCACAATTGTGCGAGAGTTTCCGGGGGCGTGTAGAGTTGACCTCCTTTATCGGCTGGGGAAATGATGAAAACGCCCATATCTTTGTGATTGGCGAGTTCAATTGCCGGGGCGTTGCGCTGAAAAAAATAGTAATAATGCAGATTGACAAATTCAAACAAATCTGTATTAATTGCCGCCAAAATCAGATCCAGAGGCCCGTGAGTCGAAAAGCCGACGTGCCGAATGCGACCATCAGCCAGGGCTTTGCGTACAGATTCCATGCAGCCTGTGGGCGATCGCACAATCGCCAAATGTTCCCAAGTATTCAAACCGTGAATTGCCAGACAATCGATATAGTCTAAATTCAGGCGTTTGAGGGATGCGTCGATGCAGCGTTCCATGGCTGCTGCATCCTCGGTTGGGGAAATTTTTGTAGTGACGTGGAGGCGCGATCGATCGATCGACAAACCAGCCGAAAGGGCCGCGCCAAGATATTCCTCGCTGCAACCGTAACCTGCAGCCGTTTCCAGGTGATTGATTCCCTGAGACACCGCCTGTTGTACAGTCTGACAGGCAGTTTCCTCAGAAGCCAAATAGCGCATGGTTCCCAAGGAAAATACAGACAGGTGCAACTCCGTTTTGCCAAACCGTCGATAGCGCATAAATGTTAGGAAGTTTCGCCGGGGCTAAAGCCACTTCTCTTGATCAAATCCTCCGGGCGGAGGTTTGAGATAAATTCCCGGAAGGCGCGGCGTTCGGCTTCATCAGCATCTCGATCGACAGGTATCGAAGCATCGGCGACGACTTCTTCCATCACCCAGATGGGGCAGTTCGTTCGCAGGGCTAGGGCGATCGCGTCGCTAGGTCGGGCATCGATCTCTTTTTTAACTTCTCCCTGACGGACGATCAGGACGGCATAGAACGTGTTATCTTGCAGCGAGTGAATAACTATGCGCTCCAAGGTAAGACTCCATGCCTCTAAGAAATTGACCATCAGATCGTGAGTTAAGGGTCGAGGAGGCTTGTGACCTTCGATCGCGCTAATAATAGCCTTTGCTTGCTCCTGACCGATATAAATAGGCAAAGCCCGTCGCTCAGTAGCGTCTCTCAATAGGACAATAGGACTGCGCGTGGCTGCATCTAAGGCAATTCCAGCGACTTTCATTTCAATCATTCGATCGGCCTCATAGAATTAAGAAACTGTAAGGCAGTGGAGAACTTGGACATAAAAATTACCTAAATCCAGTATGACTTGATCTTCGCCTGAATCTACAACGAATCGGGGACTGTCGATTTGAGATTTGAGATTTGAGATTTGAGATTGACTCTACACAAGAAGAGGAACAGCGGGAAGGCAAAAGCTGGTATGTCTGGTTTGTTTGTGCCTGTGGTTTGATGTAAATAAGCGATCGACTACGGAAAAATACTTATGTTTACAGGACTAATTCAATCTCTCGGAAAGCTGAAGTCGCTAGGCAACGATTATTTCCAAATTTCCTGCACATCAAACAACTCCTACCAGATTTTACAAGATTTAGCCATTGGGGACAGCGTAGCCGTGGATGGAGTCTGTTTAACGGTAGTGGAAGTTCTGCCACAAGGTTTTGTCGCCGTCGCTTCCCCGGAAACCCTGCGCCGCACAACTCTGGGATCATTCCCCGATGCTTTGGTGAACCTAGAAACCTCCCTGCGCGCCGGTAGCAAATTGGGGGGACATTTTGTGACGGGGCACGTAGATGCGATCGGCACTTTAGCCACATCCACCCAAACCGCCAACGCTTGGGAGATGCGGTTTACTGCCCCACCGACAGCAAATTCGGGATGGCAACGTCAAATGGCACCTTACATCGTTTCCAAGGGCAGTATCGCCGTCAACGGCATCAGCTTAACCGTGGCAGATTGCGATGCTGACGGCAATTGGTTTGAAGTTGCTGTCATTCCCCACAGTTTTGGTGAGACAAACCTCAGCTATTTGCAACCAGGAAGTTTAGTAAACTTAGAAGCAGATATTCTCGGCAAATATGTCGCCAAATTTCTCCGCAGCGGCTCAAAATCTCATCCCGAACCGTGGGAAGAAACCCCCAGAATCAACAGTTTGGGAACAATTACACCAGAATTCTTAGCAGAACACGGATTTATTTAATCGTAGATCAAACTCGGCGGTTGAAACCGCTACTATACAAACGAAGTCCGCCTCCGCGGACTAAAGAATAAATTGGTCTGGTGCGTCAGCAGCGAATTATTTTATCAATAATTGACGGCAAAAAGCAGACGCACCCTACTAACTCTTAATTCTCTCTCTGCGCTCTCTGCGCTCTCTGTGGTTAATTAGACCTCTTGCAAAAATCCTTTTCATCAATTGATGGGATGGGCCGGAGAGCCCGTCCTAATTATTTTTGCAAGAGGTCTATTAATAAAAATCTATTCCTCAACAAAATTGTTTTTCTCCCAAAACAATCCCGCAGCAATTCCTACCTGAGAAACTACAAACAATGCAGCAATTAATAGCTTTTGAAAGCCCGGTGCGTGGAAAAATGGATAAGTTAGCAAGTTCAAATAAAATGACGGATGTTGTAGTTTCCCATTAGTCCCGCGTTTCGAGATCATTTGCTGAAACAAAAAAGCACCTCTACCATAATTAAATTGCTGTTTCCAAAATTTGCGAAGAGTTAGGGCGTGTGAGTGATAGACTATAACTTCGGGAGCGTAAATTGCGGCATTGCCCGAATGCAACCACCGATCGCAAAATTCCCGGTCTTCTCCAGCCGCTAGAGAAAAATTTGTGTCGAACCCGCCGATTTTTTGGAATGCCTCAGCGGGAAGGGCAAAATTGTTAGAAGTGAAAAATTGCGCGCGATCGCCAATAGCATTATAGTAACTGTAAAGGTAATCGATCAGTTGCTGGCTGGCAGTAGAATAAATGTTATCCGGCAGCGCGTTTACAGTTCGACCTCCGATTAAGCAATCTGGTGTTTCCACAAATCGCTTTTCCAGATTTTGCAGCCAATCTACCCCCACAGT
>JARCMA010000152.1 GCA_030248405.1 Microcoleus sp. MP8IB2.171 | reverse complement strand
TCCCAAAGCTGTCAACGCCTTGCTTGCCGCGATGCTGTATTTCCCACCGGGAACCATGCGAATTCCCGACGCTCGCCACCGTTTGCCACACTGGTTAATTGGGGATTACGAACAAGTTTTTGAGACAGAAGCCGCCGTCAAGTCTGATTCAAGTTCTGACTTGCTAGCTCAATACATTCAATCCCCGCAATTTGCGAATCAACTGTTAGGATGCGTCAATCTTTACCGCATTGATTCGTCTGACGAATCGGTAGTTTTGGAACTCCGCCAAATCAGAAAACAAATGGCTGATTTTTGGCTGACTGTTCCTTCAGAGAAACTAGAAAATTTTTACCTAGGAGAAGTTCGCAAGGGATATCAAGCAATACTCGGATGTGGCTTGCAAGCAGAAGCAATGACTGAAGCAGAACAAAAATTTTTGCAGCAATTGACCGACATTAGTAAAGGGTTGGTGCAGCCTCAAGCTATCAATGCTCTGCTCGGTGCGATGCTGTATTTTGTACCCGGTAAAATGCGGGTTCCCGATGCTCGCACCCGCTTGCCGCAGTGGTTGCTTGAAGATTACGAAAATGTGTTTGAAAGCGCATTTGCGACAACAGAACAAACACTTGTCACACAAGATTATCTGCCGCAGGTTCTCAATCAATTAACTGCTGCTGTCAATCTCTATGAAATCGACCCAACGGCTGAATTGGTAAGAGCAGATTTGCGGCATATTCGCAAGCAAATTGCCGATTTTTGGCTGAGCGTTTCCGGCGAACAAGTAGAAGCTTTGTACCGGAGCGATTTTGGTAAGGGTTACAAAGCAATTCTGGGCAGCGGATTTATTAACGAGCCGCTGCATGAGAGCGAGCGCGAGTTTTTTAACTCGTTGGTTGTTGAGTTGAGTAAAGGGTTTGGAACGCCTAAAGCTGTGAATAATTTGTTGGCGGCGATGCTGTTTTGTCACCCTGGGCAGTTGCAAGTTCAGGATGCGAATAGTTGTTTGCCTCCGTGGTTATTGGAGGATTACGAGCAGTTGGTTGGAGGTGCGGTTAAGGTGGCTGTTGGGTGATGAAGGAGTAGCCGATATCTGTAGGGACACGGCAGTGCCGTGTCCGTAAGAGGACACGGCAGTGATGATATCATGTAGGGAGACGGCAGTGCCGTGTCTGTAAAAGGACACGGCAGTGCCGTCTCCCTACTGAAATACACTTGATTTTTAAGGGTAAAAGAAATGGTTCAAATATATAGAAACGGTGCAAATGGAGAAATAATTCGGGGTCAAGGGTTGTCGGCATTTATACACAACGTCAACTACTACGAAACCATCATCGGAGTTTTTGAGGATGGTACGATTGATTGTTGGGAATTGGTTGACTTTGAGGAATTCAAAACCAAAGTTGCCGAGGGATGGGTTGTTACCCAAGTTCCCAAGGGTGCGAGGATAAGCTGTCACCATCTCTACTACGGAAATTCGACTTTAGAGTTTTATATAGAGATTGATGAGTTTGTAAAAGAAGTAGAAGATACCATCGATCAGCTTCAGGGAAAGCAAACAGTTGCAGATACTTGTGTTCAAGCCTTTGCTAAATTCCTAACATTCCCAACAAAAGAAAATAAAAGTAGCTTGCGAGAAGCTTACAATGCTATTCCAAAACATCTGAGAATTTATGTTCTTGGCGATATGGATTGTAAAGATTCCGCTATCATAACCTGTATCCAAGATACAGAAGTTTCCCAGGAAATACTAAAAAGCTTCCAGAGGCGCTATGAATATATCTGGCAAAGGTCAAATTAAGCCAATATCTGAATCCTCAGTATTATCCCAAACTGTATCTAGTGATGTTTGACTAGCTTGAAGCCAAACCTCAGCTTCTTCATCAGGTAAGAGTGTTACTAATACTTTTGCCCCTTCGGGTAATTCTGATAACTCCAGCAGTTCAATTTTCCCTTGTCGAACAGTAGCCCAAAGTGTTTTCAGCATATCCACCTCATAAACTGTGCTTTATGCAATTTGCAGATTTTTGGTAAGTTGTCGCACTGAGCGACTAATTACAACCTCACAGACATAGATCGAGGCAGTATTTAAGCCTGATTTAGGATCCATTTAACACAAGTTCTGGATGTTGTGGCTCAAATAAGGGGCGAGTTACCTGACGCACTAGCACTGTTTCTAAACTGCCTTCTACCACATTTTCTGCTTCTATTTCTAACTCGCCCCACAATAGCCGATCGCCCTGAGTGGGCATTTTACCTAAATTGTGAATCACGAATCCGGCGATTGTTTGGTACGCTTGGTTCGCGGGCAGGTTTAACCCGAGTTTTTCGTTAACTGCTGTCACTTCCCATAGGCCAGAAATTAGTGCCGAATGAGCATCTTTTTGGACGAGAGTTGCCTGGGAAGGTGGCAGCAGCGGTTGAGACTCTTTACTGGTAATCCAACCTGTCAGCAGCCACACAGTACCGTTGAGAATTGCTAGCAGCGGCCAGAGTATTTTTGAGCAGATTTCTAGGGCGGGCATCAGCAGCAAAGCGGTACGTTCTGGGGCGTGGGTTGCTAATACTTTGGGGATGAGTTCTCCTAAGACTATCTCGACGTAAGTTACTAAGATAAAGGCTGCGGGAATTGCGATCGAATGAGCGGTCAGCATAGCAGGAAAATGACCGATCGGCAATTTGTCGATCCACGGCTCGATCCAGTGTACAGTCGCTCCCTCACCCAACCAACCCAACAGCAAACTCCCTGCTGTTGTGCCTGTTTGAGTCACAGACAGGTAATGCGGTATGTTGTTCTGCGCTTGGTGGACAAGTTCGGCGGTTTTAGCGGTTGGGCGATCGCGCAACTGGGCAAGTTGGCGGATTTGATGGCGATCGGCTGATACTAATGCTAGTTCTGACGCCACAAAAAAGGCGATTAAAAGTGTTAAGCCCAGCAACATTGCTAGTCTCAGAATTGTTTGAGCGACTTCTATTTCCAGGCAAGTAAGGTTGTTCAAGATAGATATCTAATATGATAGATGTTTTAGGTTAATTATTTTATTTTAGCTTGGGATTCAGATAGCTTTATTCCCCGACAGTAAGGATATCCCCACTATCCTTATTCGTAGGTGCGCCGAGGCGCACCTTACCCGTATAACTTGTGAACTCTTTCTCTTCTCTTATCCTCCTTCGCCCCCTTGGCGTCTTCGCGGTTCTTTTTAACTGAGATATTGCACCATTCTAAATTACTTGTTTAGGAACAGGCTTTCCGGCCTGTTCCACAAGAGATGAATTTTATTGTGGAACAGGCCGGAAAGCCTGTTCTTGACAATGATGCAAGATGTGAGTAAAAAAAAAGAATCCAATTAACAAAACCGGAACTCATTGCTGTATCAACTCTCCCTTACTCCCCGGAGCGAGTTAATTTCCGTAAAAGTCTGCACCGGATCGGACTTCAACCCGCCTTGAATGTAATTCAACTTCACTTCTTCCAACAAATCCGACAGCAGCGACTGCAATTCCCCAAGGGTTTTCTCATCTTGCAATTCCCGCCGCAAACTTTGATTAAATTCTTGGCTGAAATTATCGAGAATTTTTCGACCTTTATCGTCTTCATAAGTAGTAGATACCACATCCACAGCAGTTTGAGCCAAATAATTTGCTAGCTGTTCCGTCATCTCCGTCGGCAAAATGTTAATCGGAGAGAAAGTTTGGAGGATTTGATAGAAATCCGACTGTTTGATTGTTGTTTCCAACTTGTGGTGCAGCAATTCTTCCAAATCCGGTTGCACCTGTGGCAAAACTTTGTAAATTGTCAGATCCAAAATCCGCTTGGTAATTCGTTCGATCGTATTTTCCTGATTGACGTGAAGGTAGGGCTGCTGCGCCAACAGCATCTGCGTCGCCTCGCCCTGTTTGATCGAACTTTTAGCTTGATTGATAAACCGCACCATCATGTATTCCGACATCGTATTGGCTAAATAAGCCACCGGTTCGTAGGTAACTTGAGCAACTGCGCGATCGAGATTCACCAAACCCGACTTGTGCAGCCGCACCAATACTGGCAGAATCCGCCACCCCTGCCAAATCGGTATCACCAGAAACACCTCGTACCAGCGCCGCAGCACAAAATCAAACCAAGTTACTCCCGGCTTACGGCGGGTATGGAACAGACTTTTAATCAAAAATTCCGCACCAAAAAAACAAATAAAAAACGTATCTATTCGCCAAAAATGGTCAGCACTTTTCAAATATTCGGGATTTTGCAAACTAGGACTTACGCATTGACAAAATAACAAAATAGTGCATTTATAAATATGAGTGGTCTAGAAACAGGTATTTGACAATGAGAAAAACTACCAAACCCT
>JARCMA010000151.1 GCA_030248405.1 Microcoleus sp. MP8IB2.171 | reverse complement strand
TACTTCCTGCTGCTCAACCCAGACACCATAGTTCGCCCCGGTGCCTTAAAATCCCTAGTAGATTTCATGGACACTCATCCCGAAGCTGGCATCGCCGGCAGCCGCTTGGAAGACCCCGACGGCACGCCCCAGGAGTCAGCTTTTCGGTTTCACAACATCTTGACCGAACTAGATTTTGGTTGGCGGACAGGCTTCATATCCAAGTTATTAGCCAACTGGGCCGCAGCGCCTCCCATTTCCCAAGAAACCTGTCAAACTGATTGGGTAGCTGGAGCCAGCATGATCGTCCGTCGCGAAGTATTTGAAAAAATTGGCTTGATGGATGAAGCTTATTTCATGTACTGCGAAGAAATGGACTTTTGTCTGCAAGCGAACAAAGCTGGCTGGAGTTGCTGGTACGTACCCGAAAGTCGCGTTGTCCACTTAGTCGGCCAAAGCTCAGGCGTCACTGACACCAAAAAGCCCGCCAAGAGGCTGCCTACCTATTGGTTTGATTCCCGCCGTAGGTACTTTATCAAAAATTACGGCTTGGTTTACACAGCATTAACTGATGTATCCTGGGCTTCGGGTTTTGCAGCCTGGAGGGTGCGCCGCGTACTTCAAGGCAAACCCGATGGCGATCCACCACAATTGCTGAGGGATTTTGTATTAAATAGTGTATTTTTTAAGGGGGGTAAGATTGAAAAATCCAAAAACTTTTAAAGGGAGTTGGTAAATCGGTCAAAGCCAACTAAACCAGGTTAACCTAGGCAAGCAAAATATTTTATGATGCAGCCGAGAAATTAGTATTCTCGATCGATAAAACCGGATTGCTCCTTCCTCAAAAACCTGATAGACCCCTTAATATCGTCGGCATCTAGCAATAGAGTAAACAAGAAATAGTGTGAATTAGAGCTTATGGTAACTGAGCAAAACTTAATCACCAGTGAAAATCAAGTAGAAGACCCCGGCATGGGACTGTGGCAGCAAATTAAAGAAGACTGGATTGCTCATGGTCGGGATTGGACAAAACCCGGATTTCGCGCTGTAGCAGTGCAGCGTTTTGGCGTCTGGAGAATGCAAATAGAACCGAAATTACTGCGAGCGCCTTTGAGCATTATTTATCGATCGCTCTACCGAAAAGTCCGCAATAGTTACGGGATAGACTTGCCTTACACTGTGAAACTCGGTCGTCGCGTGGTGATTGAACATCAAAACGCTATTATTATTCACGGATATTGTAAAATCGGCGACGACTGCATTATCCGCCAAGGTGTAACGTTGGGAAACCGCTATTTGGACAAACCGCTAGAATCCCCTCAATTGGGCGATCGGGTTAACGTCGGCGCTGGTGCAAAAATCCTCGGAAAAGTAAACTTGGGAGACGACGTAAATATCGGTGCCAATGCTGTAGTTTTATCAGATATTCCCGCAGGCAAAACAGCAGTAGGTATCCCCGCCAAGATTCTTCAATCTACCAAAAACCAGGAAAATGCTTAGATCAACATTGCAAAAAATTATCCGCCATCTTGCCATGCGTTACGGCAAGTTCCCTGGTCTTTACGTCCAATTCTGTAACCCTGATTCCAAAGAATACACAGAATTTCTCCGCCGCCACGGCAACTTATACGCGATCGGCGAAAATTGCAGCATCTGGCCCAATACCGTCTTTGGAGATCCCGCCTACGTCCGCATCGGCAACAATGTTCACTTCTCCTCTTGTACCTTGCTCGGCCACGATGGCTCGATCGCCATGCTTGACCGGGCTTACAACGTTAAACTAGAGGCCGTAGGCAAGATAGATATCCGCGACAACGTATTTATCGGCTTCAATGCGATCATCCTTCGCAACGTCACCATCGGCCCAAATGCGATCGTCGCCGCCGGTGCCGTCGTCACCAAAGATGTCGCCGAGGGCGATATAGTTGCCGGTGTCCCCGCCAGACCCATCGGCCGCGTCGAAGACTTAGTGAAAAAATTGCAAGCCGAAACTCAAAGTCTGCCCTGGGCCGATTTGATTAACAGCCGCGAGGGCAGCTTCGACCCCGAAATTGAACCCGAGCTCGTAAAATTACGAGTGTCGCACTTCTACGGCAACACATCCACTCCAACAGCAGCGCAATTCCAGCAATCTCCCTAGTCAAGTTAGAGATTCTTCTTAAGATAAATTACACAAATAGGCACAATTGTCTACATCATTAAAAGACTGCACAAACAATGGTTGAGTCAATCATTTCTGCTACAGAAGCAGACTGGAGCCGCGAAAAATTTAGCAAGTGGTGGGAACCCAGTCGCCAACTGCTCAAATCTATCCGCCACTATCAAAAGTGGCAGAAGCAGGGTGGAATTGCAGGATATATTTTATGCCGTTGGAACGTGATCCAGCATCGAGTTTGGAGCGTGGTAACTGCAACAGACATCCCTTTAAACTGCCAAATACAAGGAGGACTGCTGCTGCCTCATCCTAATGGTATAGTCATTCATCCCAGTGCTTTCATTGGCCCTAACTGTCTGATTCTTCAACAGGTGACAATTGTTGCTGATGTCAAAATCGGCGGCCACGTCGATATCGGTGCAGGAGCGAAAATTATTCGCTCCGTAACGATCGGCGATCATGCTTTGATTGGTGCTAATGCTGTGGTGATTTGTGACGTGCCACCAGGTGCAACCGCAGTGGGAATTCCCGCAAAAATCATCGAAAAAAAACCCCAGGAAGTCTGAAAAATAATTTCTAGAAGTCGCAGAAAAATTATGAAATTAGCTGGACTTTTATTAAAATATAAAACGAACTACTCAGTAGTCGAATTCAAGAGGTAAACCTTGAAACAAATTGGATTAGTGGCGATCGGACGAAATGAAGGGCAGCGCCTCCGCCAGTGCCTAGTCTCGGCCACAGACAAAGTTACCCGCGTCGTCTACGTCGATTCCGGCTCAACAGACGGCAGCCTAGAGTTAGCCCGATCGATCGGAGCCGATACAGTAGAACTAGACTTATCTATACCGTTTACCGCAGCACGCGCCAGAAACGAAGGCTTTGCCCGCTTGCTGGAACTATCACCAGACATCGAATTTGTCCAATTTGTGGACGGTGATTGCGAAGTAGTTGATGGATGGATCGATCGAGCCTACAGCGAACTCGTAGCCAAACCCGACGTAGCAGCAGTCTGCGGGCGCAGGCGCGAACGATACCCCGAAGCAAGCATCTACAACCAATTGTGCGACATCGAGTGGGATACCCCCATCGGCGAAACCAAAGCCTGCGGTGGCGACTCCATGATGCGCGCCACAGCATTTCAGCAAGTCGAAGGTTTCAATCCCGCACTAATAGCCGGCGAAGAACCCGAACTGTGCTTGCGGCTGCGCCAAAAAGGTTGGAAAATCCTTCGCTTAGACGCAGAAATGACCCTGCACGACGCGCAAATGACCAGTTTCGCTCAGTGGTGGAAGCGGGCTCAAAGAGCGGGTCACGCCTATGCCGAAGGTTCCTGGATGCACGGCAGCGAACCAGAGCGCCATTGGGTCAAAGAAACCCGCAGCACCTGGTTTTGGGGCTTAGTCTTGCCAGCGCTAGCCTTGGCAATGACATGGCCGACAAAAGGCTGGAGCTTGTTACTATTGAGTGGCTACCCCTTAGCAACCTATCGCACCTATAACTATTATATAAAGCATCGGGATCTCACAACTAAAGAGGCAGCCATCTACGCTTTGTCATGTGTATTAGCCAAATTTCCCCAGCTACAAGGTCAAATCCAGTTTCACCAGCGCCGATTGCTGGGGCAGCAGAGCAAGCTAATCGAATACAAAACAACCAACTCTATTAATTCAGCCAGCTAGAATGACAGCTAACGTCCCAGAAAGTCCACCCCTGAGTAGCAAACAAATGAGTAATAAAAAATTAAAAGTTTTACTAATTGTAGAACAGTGCAATCCTGACTGGGCATCAGTACCTTTGGTTGGATACAATTTTTTTCAAAAAATAAACAATTTAGTTGATGCGACACTCGTTACGCATATTAGAAATAAACCAGCCCTTGAAAAACACCCAGAATATGAAAAAACCATCTACCTTGAAGAAGGAAAGTTAGCCAAGCAATATTATAAAATAGTCGAAAAACTTACCGCAACCGGGCGAGTAAATTGGCCAATTTATCATGCCTTGAATTACCCAATTTATGAGCAATTCAATCAACAAGTATATCAAAAATTCAAAGGAAAAATCCTCAACGGAGATTATGACATAGTTCATGCAATTACCCCCATGATGCCGCGCTATCCGTTTAAGGTAGTCAGTGTATGCCAGCAGACTCCTTTTATTCTAGGGCCGGTGAATGGGGGCATTCCCTTTCCACCAGGTTTTCAAGAAACGGCAAGACAAGAATTTGCTCAATTTAACTTTTTGAGAGCAGTTGGTAGAGCATTAATTCCAGGTTATGTAGAAACTTACCAAAAAGCCGACAAAATCTTAGCAGGTTCAAAATATACTTTAAATATGCTAAAAGATTTGTTTGCAATCCCTGACCAAAGAATTGATTTATTCTACGAAAATGGGATTTCCGAGGAATTTTTAAATCAGAAAAATATCCTTAATAAAGATGTTGGCAAGATCAATCTGCTTTTTGTGGGTCGGTTAGTTCCTTACAAATGCGCCGATATTGTCATTGAGTCTATTGGCAAATTAGACCAGGAAATTCAAAGTAAAATCCGCTTAAGCATAGTAGGAGACGGCTCAGAAAGAAACAACTTGGAAAAGCGAGTGAAGGAGCTTAATTTAGGCGAAATAGTCAGCTTTGCTGGATGGGTTAATCAACAAGAAACTCTGGATTATTACAGAAAAGCAGATATTTTTTGTTTCCCTTCGATCCGAGAGTTTGGCGGCGCAGTGGTAATGGAAGCTATGGCTTGCGGGCTCCCCTGCATAGTGGCTAATAACGGCGGTATTGGTGAATACGTGAATGAAGAAACTGGTTTTAAGATCGAGCCGATTTCTAGAGAGTATCTCACCCAGGAGTTGACAAGTAAAATTAAGCTGTTAGTCGAAGATGATCGTCTGCGGGAAAGTATGTCAGCTAAGGCGATCGAAAAAGCCAGAGAATTTGCGTGGGAAAACAAAGCCATAAAAATCGTCGAGATTTACGAAAAAATGCTCGGTGAGAAAAGCGTTAGTGCATCGAGATAGTAGAGCGATCTTGTTGAGCTAAAAATGAGAAAGCAGGTAAGAAATGAAGGCAAAAATTGGATACTTTATTCCACAATTTCCCGGACAAACACACATCTTTTTGTGGCGGCAGCGACAATTTATTGCAGAACTTGGAATTGAAACAGATTTAGTATCAACTCACCCGCCCCCCAGAGCGCTCTCTTCTCACGTATGGGCAGAAGAAGCTCAAAAAAATACTGTTTATCTATTTCCCTTTGCTGCGAAAGATTTTATTAACTCATTCCTAGAGGTTCTCAAAGCTGGCCACGCTGCAGGGTGGCAGTGCCTCGCAGTTATTGCCAAAGCGAGTGACACATCCTTATCTGAAAAGGTGCGACTCTTAGCATGGATTTTTGTGGCTGGCAAACTAGCAGGGTTAACAAAAACAAAAGGTTGGTCGCACATCCACGTTCATTCCTGTGCCAATGCCGCCAGTATAGCCTTATTTAACTCAATTCTTACAGGCTGTACTTACAATATGACTCTTCTCGGGCATACTCTAGAAGTGTACGGGTCAAATCATGAACAAAAGTGGAAAAATGCTGCTTTTGCGATCGTCATATTTCAACTGCTTCTCAATGATGTCAAACATAAATTAGCGAATTTTCTTCCCAAACAATTAGCTGTTGCTCCAATGGGAGTTAATATTGCAGAAATTAAACGCAGCCGCCCTTACACGCCTTGGCAAGAAGGAAGTCCGTGCAAGATTTTTGCTTGCGGCCGCCTCAACCGGGTGCAAGGTCATCAATACTTGATTGAAACTGTAGAATTGCTCCGAAATCGGGGATTTGATGTGAGGCTGCAAATTGCAGGCGAGGATGAACAAGGGGGCAGCGGATATCACCAAGAGCTACAAAAAATGATTGAATCTAAATCGATGTCCGAATGCGTGGAGCTACTTGGGGCTGTTTCGGAACAGGCAATTTGCCAAGGTCTAGAAGCATCTCACGTTTTCGCTTTGGCAAGTTTGAATGAAGGAGTTCCGGTTGCTGTGATGGAAGTAATGGCGATGGATGTGCCGTCGGTTGTTACTAATGTAGGCGGAACTTCTGAGCTAGTAGATGACGGCGCGGATGCTGTATTAGTCAAATCAGAAAAACCCGAAGAAATGGCAGATGCGATCGCCAATCTCCTCCAAAATCCAGAACTTGCTTTGAGCATCAGTCAGGAATCCCGGAAAAAAATCATAGCCAAATTTAGCCACGGCCGCAGTGCAGAAACTTTAGCTCAGTGCTTGGAAAAACTTGGAATAACTAACCCGTCTTAGTTATTCCAAAGAACAAATTTAATCTCAGATTACATAAATCCAGTTGAGTCCCAAACAAGTTATGCGAATTCTAATTGTTGCTCAGAATGCCTCAACAAAATTCGGCGGCGAGGCATTGCTCCCGCTGAACTACTTCAGGATACTTCGATCACGCCAAATAGAGACATGGTTAGTGGTGCACGCGCGCACCCAGGCAGAACTCACAGCGCTACTTCCAGAAGAGCGCGATCGAATGCACTTCGTGTCCGACACTTGGGTAGACCGGCTGCTTAACAAGATCAGTGGATTTTTGCCTCCAAGCATAGGCGCACCTACTATAGGCTTGCTCAGCCACCTCTACACCCAACAGATGCAGCGGCGCATTGTCCGGCGGCTGGTGAGCGAACACCAGATTGATGTTGTACACGAGCCAACACCAGTATCGCCAAAATTCCCTTCGCTAATGTTCGGATTGGGAGCACCCATAGCGATGGGGCCGCTCAATGCGGCTGTTAAATATCCTGCGACATTTCAACGATCACGCAAAAGTCTTGCAATCGAGAGTTTAATAGCATTCGGTCACAAGTTTGTCGATGTCTTCAACCGCCTGTTACCGGGCAAAATCCAAGCCGAGACACTGTTAGTGGCAAACGAGCGCACGAAGCAGGCACTTCCATCAGGAGTGCGCGGTAAAATTATTGAACTTGTGGAAAACGGCGTGGATTTCTCGGTGTGGCGATCGGACTCTACCACATCAAAGCAACCCAATCAACAGGTTCATTTTGTGTTCTTGGGGCGTCTGGCCGACTGGAAGGGTGTAGACTTGCTGCTGGAAGCCTTTGCCACCGTCGCCGATCAAACTGATGCAGTCTTGGAAATCATCGGCGATGGGGAGATGCGAGGGGAACTCGAAGCTCAAACAGCTCGTTTAGGCATCGACAGCAGCGTTGTATTCAGCGGCTGGCTCTCTCAGGAGCAGTGCGCTATCAAACTGCAACAAGCTGATGCACTGGTGCTGCCGAGTTTGCGGGAGCCTGGGGGGGCAGTGGTGCTGGAGGCAATGGCCGTGGGGCTGCCCGTCATAGCAATGAACTGGGGCGGTCCAGCGGATTATATTGATTCCACTTGCGGTATTTTAGTAGAACCCGCTTCCAGAGAAGGCTTTGTCAAGGGACTGACAGATGCGATGCTCAAGCTCGCTCATTCACCAGAATTGCGGCAGAGTATGGGTTGTGCGGGACGGGAACGAGTCCGGCAGCATTTTGATTGGGAACGCAAAGTCGATCGAATACTTGAAATTTATCAACAAACGATCGACGATTGCCCGAAGCATTAGGTAGCCGACCATTAAAGCATAAAGCAGCAGCTTTCAGGTTGAAAGCTGCTGCTTGGGGGTGCTAAAAAAGTATGTGGCGGCCCAAAGACCCCCCTCTACATCCTAGCGAGCTAAAAACGGGTTAACCCGTTTGTTTGGTTAACCCGCGAGCTTGGACACCTGCAGATCAATTAGTTTTGCACTACCAGCTTAACGTTGGCATTTTGCAAACCGCGCTGCTTGACTGCGGCCAAGGTCTTGTTAACTGCGTACTTCTGGTTGATGGAGTTGATTAACTCAGTTTGATTGTGTTTTTTGGCGACGCCCCAGAGGTCGGCAATCAGGTCAAAGGAACCATCGCTATTGCGAGACCAACCTAGGTCATATTCGCCTTCGAGAATCGCTACGATGTCGGAGCGAACGCGCTGACCGTTATAGCCACGAACATCAGCTTCTGACTTGACTGAAATGCCCAAGTCGCGCAGGGAAGCTTTCAGGATTTCGGCATCGGTGATTTTGGTACGCAGAGTGCTAAAGTGAGACATTGGATTTCCTCCTAATAAAACTGAGAGAGAAACAACAACGGTCTGGATTTAACGGTGCCGCTGGGCGGCTTTTCAATCGAACTGCTAGCTGTTGCTAGCCTTTGCTCCTGTTTGGACCAGGAGAAAGCTTTTAGAATTCCATTCGCTGATATTCAGCGACGGAAGACGCAGCGGGCCGTGCGCGCTGTCTAGCCCAATCTCGGAGGGCGCTGACCTGTTCGGTCATGGTTTTAGACAGTGGCATTGTAGATTTAATGGCCGCGATGATGTCTAGCTGCGTAAACTCTCTATCTTGAGCGAAGGCTTCGTACATTGCTGCTACTAACCCTTGCTCAATTTCTGCTCCTGAAAAGCCCTCGGAAACGTTGGACAGTTGCTCTAAATCGAAGCGAGAGATGTCCTGACGGCGCTTTGACAGGTGAATCTTGAATATATCTTGGCGTTCTTCTTTTGTCGGCAGGTCAACAAAGAAGAGTTCGTCGAACCGACCTTTCCTCAAGAATTCCCCCGGCAACCGCTCGATGCGGTTGGCTGTTGCCATTACAAAGACTGGGGAAGTCTTTTCTTGCATCCAAGTGAGGAAGGAACCGAAAATCCGGCTGGATGTGCCTCCGTCTGAGTCGGCAGAACCTGTGCCTCCTGCAAAGGCTTTGTCTAGTTCGTCGATGAAGAGGATGGCTGGTGAGATGGATTCTGCTGTTTTTAGGGCGTTGCGGAGGTTGGCTTCCGATCGACCTACCATCGAGCCGTCGTAGACTCTACCCATATCTAGCCTCAGCAGGGGCAGTCCCCAGAGGCGGGAGGTAGTCTTAGCAATCAGCGATTTTCCGCATCCGGGTACGCCGAGAATTAACATCCCTTTTGGTTGGGGCAGGCCGTATTCTCTCGCCCTTTCTGTAAAGGCGTTGGAACGCTGCTTGAGCCACCGTTTCAGCTCTTCTAAACCGCCTACTGCATCCAGGGTTTCGTCTTCTTCGATGAACTCTAGAATGCCGTTGCGCCGAATTAATTGCTTTTTCTCCGATAGAACTATGTCTACTTCTTCTTCAGTTAACCGCCCTGTGGAAACGTGGGCTTTGCGATAAACTTTTTCAGCTTCGTCCTTAGTCAATCCCAAGGCTGCTTTTAAAAGTTTTTCTCGCGCTTCTGTGGTAATGCGTTTCGATTTTGTTTGCTCCAACTGGCTAGACAATACTTGGTTTAGTTCCTTCATGTCTGGGAGCGCGAAGTCTAATACCACTACTTCCTTTTCTAGCTCGATCGGAATTTGCTGCAAAGGAGACATCAGTATAATTGTCTTTTGCGTTCCTTTGAAGTTGGCGATCGCATCGCGCAACCACCTCGTTACCGGAGGAGAATCTATAAAAGGATGCAAATCTTTGAAAATGTAGATGCTAGCGTTACTGTTGGGTTCTCGCTGCCTGATCACCCACTCAATTGCTGCCTCTGGCGAGACGGTGTTGTGTTGGGTGGTGGTGCGGGGTTGACCATACTCCACAATGCCGTGAGTTACAGTCCAGATAAATACTCGTCGCTGTGGTTTGGCTTGAGCTATTGTCGAAATTGCTTGCTCACACCGCTCTTCCTCGGATGTCACGAGGTAGATCAGAGGATATTGAGCTTGGATTAGAATACTGATCTCTTCTTGCATAGTCCTCGACCCACTAGAGACGGTGCTATCTTTGCTGAATCTCAATGCTGCCCTTCGCCCTCTTACTGAAAATTTCAGTTTTAGCTGTTTGGGGAAGCAAGGCATTCTTAGCAGGGAACCAATTCTTCCTCTCCCGGTTTGGCCGTGCTGGCGCTGACGCCCGACACCTGCTTTACTGGAAGATCCTGTTCAGCCAATACGCTCGGCTGACTTGTTACGGATGCCAGTTCTCCATCTCGCATTACTACTGAACCCGTGCATTCTGGACAGTTGTATACCCGATGGGTTTGTCCGTAGGAGGCTTCTACTTCGTCAACCAGTTCTGGATTTCCTAGGTAGAAGACAATTGCCCTTTCTGCAATTGATGACATCGGTTCAGTTTCGACTGCGGCTCGGATTTTGAGCTGGCGATGCAGTTCTGGTGGAAGATACAATGTAACTTTTTGCTTTTCTTGCATATGACAGTGAATTGACTTACCCGGGTATGTATATCAGATTAGCCGCTTAATTCTTTGCTGTCAAGCCTCTATGCTGCTTTAGCGTCATCTTGTAATATTTAGTTACATTTGAGGTAACTCTGGGGCTGTTAACAACGAGAAAGTTGGGGGTGTAGCTGATGAGGCCGAGGTGCAGCGGCAGGTAGGGGTAGCGTCAAGGACGATCGACTAACTATAAATATGAACAATAGATATATAGGACTAAGGCCAACAAATCCTTTGAGTGGCCATCTGGGGTAAGGTGCGCCATCAGCACCCAGCCCGCTCATGAGTCAGTAAGCAACGAGGTTACTAACTTTGGGCGTTTTTATTTTGAAACCAAACTCCCCCAAACAGTTTTTATAGCTTTAAGTGTGAAAAATCCGAACGTGAAATAACCGTTTTCGGCTTTTCATCTGGCTCAGATTTAACACACCTTGACAGCGCTAGCGCTCAGCACCCTACGGTGAGACTTTTTGGATGACATTGTGTAAGCTGTTACGCACTTAATTTTTTTGCCCAAATGCTCGCTACAAGGACTCTAGGCTGCTAAATATTAAATTTAGATGGGTGTCAGCTTATCTTTAATAGGGCAGTGCTGGGTAATATATACTTGGATGCGGACCTGCTAACCTGAAATTTTTAATTTTAGATATCAAAGAACTGACTGATGGATTTAGACCAACAGATTCAAGCATTGATCGAAAAAGCTCCGCCCGACGGTTCGACGCCACAAATCTTAAAGGCGATCGCCCCGGCCTTGGTGTTAATTGCCCAACAGCTACAGCACCTCGAATACTCGATCCTGCAAGCGGTAGACCAAAGTTGGGCGATCGTGGTTTTGAGCAATCTCAAGCAACCGGGACGGGAGAAGAGGGTGATTTATGCTTGGAGCAGTATTAAAGATGCGTCGCAGGCTGCGGCTACGGGGGGCGATCGCCTCAGACCGGTGCTTTTGCCTGTCACTCACATTTTATTTCAGATGATAGCTCTTGAAGGTCTTGACAGTATTGTTTTTTTTGAAAGTCCCGGAAATCAGGAAGTCGGGACGGAAATCCCTCGCGAGCAAGTACAGAGTTTAATTAACGTTTACTTGCAACAGTATCGATCGGCTCCACCGCCGGATATTGCCTAAACAACTCAATTTTCTATTAATTGGTAACAGGGCATTAGGAATTGGGAATTACCCTTACCAATTCCCCATTACCAATAAAATGTAACTTTTTAACCTCTAATAAAGTCTACTCAAAACGTATTCAGCCAAATCAATCAAAGCTTGACGGGACTCTGAATGGGGCAGCGCAGCTAAGTATTCGACAGCTTTCTGTGCGTGATTTGTGGCTAGTTCTCGCGATCGCTCTATGCCTCTAGAATCTTCTACCAGTGCCAGGGCCTGCTCTAGATCTCCTTCTTGGGCAAATTCGCGTTCTATGAGAACTTCCAAGTAAGGTTTTTCTTCTAGGGCGAATAGTGCGGGTGCTGTCAGATTACCGCTTCTGAGATCCGACCCTGCTGGTTTCCCCAAAGTTTCCGTTGAAGCAGTGAAATCTAATATATCATCTACTATTTGGAATGCCAAACCAATGTTCCGACCGTAGTTGTACAAATCGTCTGCTATTTCCGCTGAAACTTCGCTCAAACAGCCCGCTGCTTTGGAACTGTTGGCAATTAAAGACGCTGTTTTGTAATAACTTTTTTCGAGGTACGCTTCGATCGACAAGCTGGTGTCAAATCCATTTAGTCCCTGTTGAATTTCCCCCTCAGCTAAATCCATAATCACTTCTGAAAGCAGTTTGACTACTGGCAGGTTGTCGAGATTTGCCAAATGCCAGGAAGATTGAGCAAACAGAAAGTCTCCCGCCAATACTGCCACTCGGTTGTTAAACCGACTGTGAACCGTCGGCACTCCCCGCCGCAGATCCGACTCGTCCACCACGTCGTCGTGCACGAGACTAGCTGTGTGGATCATTTCCGTGATTTCAGCGAGGCGGCGGTGTTTTTCCGTGATTTCCCGATCGGGCATAGTCGCCTTGGCCATCAACAGAACGATTGCGGGTCTCACTCGTTTTCCCTTTGTGCCGAATAAGTATTCTGCAGCCGCGTACAAGATGGGATGACGGGCACCCACTAACTGTTTTAAGTTTTCTGTCAACAGTCGCAGGTCTTCTTCAACCGAGGAAAATAGGAGAGTGCTAGAGATCATGGATACGCCGACTCAAGCCGTAAAGTAACAAAATTTTACATATCATATCTTTATTTTAAGGTAATTCTCTGCAATAGAAAAGAAAAATCTAGGCGATCGGCAGTTATTTGTCATCTGCCACCCGATGGGACTCACCCGCCTGCCAGAGGTAAGTAGCCGGCTGCCAGAGGGGTTGCCCCTATTGTATCGAATTGTTAAGGACACTGCCAAAAAATCTCTAAATCCCAGAAACCCTGTGTTATTATAGGTATTAAGGATTTAAACAATTCTATACATTAAGTACAGCCAGACTGCCAGGTAGCTTTTAAGTGCCTGTAAAAGTTTCGTAGAGCCAGCCTTGTTAGTCGATCGCAGCCAAAATTTCTGGGACAGATTTTTAGTTCCTCGCGGCTAAAAGTTTTCAGAAGTTAAGAGTAGCGCATCTTATGTGCACGGTAGCTCAAAGCAGCTAAAGTGGATGGTTTTAGGCTGTTTAAGCATCTGTAAAGCAGTAAATCATTATTGATGACCGGGAACGCCTAAATGTTCCCGCAGGCTTGATATGGAAAAACAGCCTTCAGAACCAAGGCATGGTCTTGCGTGCTGACTTAATGTAGTAGGTCTTGAACTTGTCCTGCTCCTCCTCGTCCTTGACTTTTGGTTCTAATTATGATTTATCGCGATATTCCTCTAATTATTCCCATTCTGGCCGCCGGCTATGTAATGACTATTTATGTACTGCTGATGTTGGCTGAACGCAGCGCTAAAATCACTCGATTGGGCGAGTAGTGCACTGCTCGGCAGCCGAAGTCGGCAGCAGCGCCCTCGCTTCACCCTTGAGAATTCGGAATACTCAATAATAACCCTGCCTTGAATGCTTGCGCGCAAAGGCAGGGTTATTATTTACAATTGCGGGCACCGTGATTTTCTGGGCTGCTAGTTAACAATACTTCGGACATTTTTAGATCTAGTCGAGTCTCCGAAACCCTTACTGGCTATATGCTGGACTATTTTTTCAAGGTTTAAGTTCAGCGTTAAGTTTCAGAAAATGCGTTAAAAATGGCAGGGCTTCCTCCGTAAGGCTTACAGGGCCGTTAAAAAACTGTCCGAAGTATTGAGTTGATGCAACACATAGCTACAGTTATCGATGTTCAATGCCAACAGTCTCTGAGGCAGGATACTATATTTAGTAGCAGCTTGTATCGCTCACAGCAAGTTTCATCTCAGGGAAACCAGGTTAATATTCCGAGAAAGCTATTAAAGTGCTCTCAAAAACGCTGAGTTTGAAGTTGTCGGTTATTGTGCCAAAAATCTCAATATTCCTATTTTGTAGGGCAAGAACTTACAGAAATAAAACGCGAAATTTCTGAATCTAGCAACCAGCTTGCTCAACTAAAGTAATCCATAAACTTGCACGGCAATCAAATATTTCATCAAAGGCTGCTTAAATGGCGGATTCAGTCAGATATTTTCTGCCATTTATTCACATATTCCCAAGAAGAGAATTTGCGAGAGAGAGCCACAAAAGTAATTTTTAATTTAAAAAATATTCTCGATATAACTGTATGGTATAAAAGTAATTTCCAATATTAC
>JARCMA010000150.1 GCA_030248405.1 Microcoleus sp. MP8IB2.171 | reverse complement strand
TACCTTCAAGTCTCGCTAGCAATGCGAGTGCGACTTTACAAGTTCAAGTAGATACAGCGACAGCAGGAAACTTATCAGGTACGTTGCAATTTGTCAATGATGACAGCGATGAAAATCCCTTTGATTTCCAGATTTCGGCATCAGTTACAGCAACTCCCACGCCAACACCTGCACCCGTACCGACACCAACACCTGCACCCGTACCGACACCAACACCTGTACCTTTACCGACACCGACGCCTGCACCGACACCGACACCTACGCCTGCACCGACACCGACACCTACGCCTGCACCGATACCGACACCGACGCCTGTACCAGTACCGACTCCAACCCCTGCGCCGGTACCGACTCCAACCCCTGCGCCGGTACCAACTCCTACGCCTGCACCCGTACCGACTCCAACCCCTGCGCCGGTACCAACTCCTACGCCTGCACCCGTACCGACTCCAACCCCTGTTAACCAAGAGGATACAGACTGCATTTGCGACAAAATTGAGTATCCCAATCTTAACCAACCCAACCAACAAATTGATAATATTATCAATGGTGGTGGTCTGCTAATTGGGACTCCCGCAAACGAGGCTTATTTTGGCAGCAATAACCCCAATATCTTCGATGCTAAAGAAGGCAACGATAATTTGTTTGGCGGTGAGTTAAAGGATATTTTCAACGGCAATGAAGGCAACGATTTCATTGATGGCAATACAGGAGACGATCTCCTGTTTGGTGGTAAAGGAAACGACATCATTATTGGTGGTTTTGGTGAAGATGTTATCTATGGAAATCTGGGCAATGATTCAATTAACGGCAAAGAAGATGATGATTTAATCTTTGGCAATCAAGGCAATGATTTTCTAGACGGCGGTAAAGGAAACGATAATTTATTCGGCGGAAAAGGAGACGATTTAATTCTCGGCAGTGAAGGCAATGATACTCTCTACGGACAACTTGGAGATGATACTTTGTGCGGCGGTGCAGGAGATGACTTCCTTAGTGGCAACGAGAATCAGGACTTAATCGACGGCTGCGAAGGGAATGATACAATTTATGGAGGTGAAGATAATGACACCCTACTCGGCTGTGTTGGCGATGATATTTTGTTTGGAGATTTAGGGAATGACAGTCTCATCGGAGGTTTTGGCAATGACACTTTTGTCTTAGGATTTAATCAAGGATTCGATATTATCTCTGATTTTGTTAAAGGTCAGGATTTCATCGGATTGTCGGGAGGTTTGAGTTTTAACCAGTTAGAAATAACTCAGAACAATAACAATGCGCTGATTAAATTCAAGGGAAGTGCAGAAGTATTTGCTTCGTTAACCGGAGTCAATGCCGCCTCCATTGGTGTTAACGATTTCCGAGTAGTTTGAATCTCAAATAATACCAATTCTGAAAGGTAGGGAGACGGCAATGCCGTTTCCTCCGGGGCCGGACACGGCAATGCCGTTTCCCTACAGATGCTCTCTTGGTAGGGAGACGGCATTGCCGTTTCCTCCGGGGCCGGACTACAGATGCTCTCTCGGTAGGGAGACGGCAATGCCGTTTCCTCCGGGGCCGGACACGGCATTGCCGTTTCCCTACAGATGCTGCCGTATAGGGCCATAACATCGGTTAATTTCACCGGAATTTAGCCAGTAAGGTGCGTCAGATTGTAGCTTGTCGATTTTTGATAAAATCACGCACTCTGACGCACCCTACGAGATTTTTGAGCGGTAAAAAATCTAATCTTCAACCTCAGAAGCCCGCAATTGTCCGCAGGCGGCATCGGCTTCTAAGCCGCGAGAATACCGCACGCTAACAGCAATTTTCTTATCCTTCAAAACCGTAACAAAATTGTTGATTCGATTGGGAGTTGGTCGCTGATATTCAGCTTCCTGAATCGGGTTGTAAGGAATCAAATTGACGTGGCACTGAAAACCGCGCAACTGACTAGCTAACTCGGCTGCGTGTTCTGGTAAATCATTTACGTTTGCTAAGAGCACATATTCAAAGCTTAATCTACGTCCAGTCGATCGCACATACTCGCGGCATTCTGCCATTAACTCACCCAAAGGATAAGGGTGGGCGCTAGGAATCAACTCTTCGCGCAATCTTTGATTGGAAGCGTGGAGGCTGACGGCGAGGGTAACTTGCAGTTGATGTTCGGCGAGTTGGGTGATGCGATTGCGGATTCCGACTGTGGAAATGGTGATGTTTCGCTGTCCAATTCCTACGTCTTGATTCAAACACTTGACAGCAGCTACGACGTTATCGAAATTCAGCAGCGGTTCGCCCATCCCCATAAATACGATGTGGCTGACTCGGCGGCCGAAATCTTGCTGTACTGTCAAGACTTGATCGACGATTTCGTTTACTTCTAAATTGCGCTTGAAACCGCCTTTCCCCGTAGCGCAAAAATCGCAGCCCATCGCGCAGCCAACTTGGGCAGAAACGCACACAGTCAGCCGTTTATCGGTGGGAATGCCGACTGTTTCAATAATTTGACCGTCTGCTAATTTTAGGAGATACTTTACTGTGGCATCCGGTGCGACCGATCGCAAATGAATAGTCGATCGCCCGATCGGAATTTTAGCAACAGTCTCGCGCCATTGTTTTGAGAATACAGAAATATCAGAGAGCGATCGCGCCCCTCTCTCATAAATCCATTGGTACAATTGCTTTCCGCGATAAGCCGGTTGTCCCTGCTGCTGTACCCACTCCGTTAACTCAGCCAAACTCGCGCCCAACAACGGCGGAATTTTACCAGACTCAACAGACAAAGCAGCAGTCTTGCGAGACTGATTCGCACCCCTGGAATTGCCAGAAGAGTACACCTGAGAAACGGAAGTAGGAGACATAGGTCATCAGAAAATTTAAAGCCATCCTCTATAGTAAAACTTTTCGACCAAAACTGCCGAGAATCCTCAAAAAGGCGAAGTCTCGATCCCCCTAAATCCCCCTTAAGAAGGGGGACTTTGAGAATAATCCGGTTCCCCCCTTTTTAAGGGGGGTTAGGGGGGATCTTATTGTGGACTCACCAAGAAAACTCCAGACACCAATGTCCCCAACGCCGTTAATTTTTGGCGAAATTCCCCAAATATTGCGTGTAAATGACCGCAGCCACCTAAAATAAACTCTGTAGTTTGTTAAAGGGTGTGCAAATTTGACAGCTTTCCACCACAATTAATGCAACTTTTATGGTGCTAAATATTCTCGCCCTACCCCTAGGGTTTCAATTTACATCCCCCGGCCCGATTGTCTTTCAACTCGGCCCCGTAGCTATCCGTTGGTACGGGCTGTTGATAGCTTCTGCTGTCTTAATTGGGGTCAGTCTGTCCCAATATTTGGCCGAAAAGCGCCGCGTCAACCCGGAATTGCTGGGCGATTTAGCAATTTGGCTAGTTTTGGGCGCGATTCCCTGCGCTCGAATTTACTATGTGGCTTTTGAGTGGCAGCAATATGCCCAAAGACCCGAAGATATTATTGCGATTTGGAAAGGTGGAATTGCCATTCACGGGGCGATTTTGGGCGGCATGATTGCAGCTTTAATTTTTGCGAAAATCCAGCGAGTTTCTTTTTGGCAATTGGCAGATTTAATCGCGCCTTCGGCAATTCTTGGTCAGGCGATCGGACGCTGGGGAAATTTCTTTAATTCGGAAGCTTTTGGTAGTCCTACGGATTTGCCTTGGAAACTCTATATTCCGCCAAATAGTCGCCCGCCCGCCTACGCTAATTTTGAATATTTCCATCCCACATTTCTCTACGAATCTCTGTGGAATTTGACAGTATTTGGGCTGCTGTTGACTTTGTTTTTCCGCGATTTGCAGGGAAAAATTCGCTTAAAAACTGGTGCTTTGTTTTTGGTTTACATCGCAGCTTACAGTTCCGGTAGAGTCTGGATTGAAGGGTTGCGAACTGATAGTTTGATGTTCGGGCCACTGCGGGCTGCACAGATGGTAAGCTTGACAGGAATTGTGTTAGGTTTGGGCGGGTTGACTTGGCTTTATTTGCTCAATCGACCTTTGCCAGATGTGATATCAGCCACGGGCGATCGGGCAAAGATCACTCAGAAATTGCCAGAGGATCAATAAAAAACCCCAGAGAGGTTAGTCTCTAGGGCTCAAAACCAGGGTGCATCTACCATCCCTTACTTCCAACCAAAATAGGTGCATCCGGAAGCGCCGGTAAATTTAGGAAATTTTTTTAGCAGCCATGAGTTTGACAGAGATTCCATCCCTAATTCCAGGGGTATACATTGTAGGTGCAGGCCCCGGAGACCCGGATTTGTTGACTGTTAAGGCTCAAAAATTACTGGCTGCAGCCGATGTTATATTATTTGCTGATTCCCTAGTTCCAGAGCAAATTTTGCAGGGAGTGCGCGCAGATGCTGAAGTTATCCAAACCGCAGATAAGACTCTCGAAGAGATTGTACCTTTGATGGTGGAGCGAGTGCGCGACGGAAAAAGCGTCGTTCGTCTCCATTCGGGCGATCCCTGTCTCTACGGGGCTGTGGGCGAACAAATGCAAGCTTTGGCCGAGGCGGGAATTGCTTTTGAGGTAATCCCGGGAATTAGCGCTTTCCAACTTGCCGCAGCTAAACTTAAAATTGAGTTGACAGTTCCCGGAATTGTACAGACAATTATTTTGACCCGAATTAGCGGCCGCACTGAAGTACCAACACGCGAAGAATTGGCGAGTTTAGCGGCCCATCAAGCGAGTTTGTGTCTGTATTTGAGCGCGCGCCATGTCGATCGAGCTCAAGCTAAGTTGATGGAACATTACCCATCGGATTTACCTGTGGCGATTTGTTATCGGTTGGGCTGGCCGGATGAAAAAATTCTCCTAGTTCCTCTTGACAAAATGGCGATCGCTACCCGCGAATATAATTTGTTCAGAACGACAATGTATGTAATTAGTCCGGCGTTGGGAAAAGAAGCCCAAGGGCGATCGCGCTTGTACCATCCAGAGCACGATCGGCTGTTCCGATCGAAGGAAGAAGGAAGAAGGAAGAAGGAAGAAGGAAGAGGGAAGAAGGAAGATTAATTCCCGATTACCAATTACCAATTACTAATTACCAATTACCAATTACCAATGAAAGATTTAACTCGCAGAGAATTTATGACTGTCACCGCATTAACCGCCGGATTTTCCTTGGCAGTTCATCCTATTTCTTTGGCAACTATTACCACAGATAAAACTGGTTTAATAGCAGGTGAAGTGAAAATCCCCGTGAAAGACGAGTTCATTCCAGCCTACAGAGCAATGCCCGCTACTGGGAGCGATTTTCCAGTAATTTTAGTAATTCAAGAAATCTTCGGAGTTCACGCATACATTCGAGATATTTGCCGCCGTTTTGCTAAATTAGGCTATTTGGCGATCGCCCCAGAAATGTTTGCCCGTCAAGGCGATGTTTCTCAAATCACCGACATTCAAGAAATTATTACTAAAGTTGTCTCCAAAGTTCCCGATGCTCAAGTTATGTCCGATTTAGATGCTACCGTAGAGTGGGCGCAAAAATCAGGAAAGGGCAATATTAATAAGTTGGGAATTACCGGATTTTGCTGGGGTGGCAGAATTGTTTGGCTGTACTCTTCCCACAACCCAAAAGTCAAAGCTGGCGTGGCTTGGTACGGGCGTTTGGTTGGCTCTTCTACGGCTTTGACTCCGAAACAGGCGATCGACCTTGCACCAACTTTGACAGTGCCTGTATTGGGGCTTTACGGTGGCAAAGACGACTCAATTCCCAACGATACAGTCGAGAAAATGCGGCAAGTTCTCAAAACTGGCAGCAGCGGTTCCGAAATTGTGCTTTATCCAGATGCGCCGCACGGTTTTAACGCCGACTATCGCCCCAGTTACCGGGAAAAAGAAGCTGAGGATGCTTGGAAACGGATGCAAGATTGGTTTAAGAAGCACGGAGTCGCACAATAGTTTTGAGATTTCTTCGTTCTTCGCACCCCTTCGCCTCTCGATGAGTTTTGAAGTTCATAAACCCGGTTTATTCGTAGATATTTAGTCGCCAAACCAGGATTTTTTCGTATAAACGGAACTTCACGGGGTGACAACGCCGTCAAAACGTCCGTATCATCAGGGACATAGCCCTCAAACCCCTCTGAAAAAATGGTAGCTTGTTCCGTCTTATTGCCATTAATTCCTCAATCATTTTTTCACAACTTTCTATTCCTATTACCCAAGAATGACTATACAATCCAACCCAAAAACTACTATGTCGGCGTATAGTTCGCGGTTCTTATGTGATGATCCACATATTTTTTAATACCAATTTTTTGAATTTCTTTTACTTATAAAGTGGCGCAACTGTACGCAAAAGCTATCAATAAAATTAAAGTTTTCAAGCGCTCAGTAGAAGCGTGACTTTTTTCCAGATTATAGCCTCCTGTTTTACAATCTTTGAACATAGCTTCGATTCCACTCCGACATTTAAATGTGGCGACAGCTTCTTTCAGAGTTCCTAAATTTGTGAGCAGATACCAAGGGAGCATCTCATATTTGTAAAAACACTTCTTCTGGCTTCTTCCTTCTTACTCTTTCCTCGCAGCAAGAGAGCCTCGCAGCAAGAGAGCCTCAAAACTCCAATTTCTAGCTTGCCTGCTTTCATTGAGATGCTCCCGATACCAACCTTCGTCTTCCCCATGACCTCTATATCGACGCTTCCAATAACCTGCAATATCAAATTTGCCCAACCCTTTTTGCTTCGTAACTTGAACATCCTTTAAATAAAAGCTAGTACCTGACATTAAACCTAAATCACTTAACCGTTTAAAATTTTCTCCTTCTTCTTTAATATATCGCCCCTTTTGTATTCTTAAAACCAACCTTACATTCTTTTCGCCTAACCATTTGGCAAGTTTGACGCTACCAAATTCGCGGTTTCCTATGAACACGAATTTATATTTGCTCGCGCAGCGGGAAAATTGGTCTAATTAATTTTTTTGCTCTCCGATATTACGGCAGCCTTTTTTGGGTAAAATCTGCCAGTACAATGGTAAAACTCTTTGCTGCCAAATTAGGCAGATGAAAAATATATTTCGGTCACGCCACTGCGTCCTATCAATCGCAACTATCAATTCTTTCTGTTTGTTGAATTGAGTCATTAGGATGTATTTAATCAGAGGGAACCACAGTTTTTCAATATTGAGAGCCGGTAATTTCAAAAATCGTTTAATGGCGCGTCTTCTACTCTCAAATGTGATCGGGTATGGCATGAATGTTGCCATCGATTCAATGCTTACTTGTTTATGTGCTTGCAGCAGAAAAACTAAAATTTGCAGAGTTAAGTATTCCGCTTTTTTTAGTTGTCTTTGGAAACAATTTTGGTAAAATGGAGGTAACATTGTATATAGATGGGGTTGCTTATAAAAATTGACCCCATCTTTTTTTTCCATAAATCGGTCTAACCTTTGTTAGCTATGGGTCTTGACGGGGTTGTCACCCCCTGAAGGATCTCACCCCGAAAGACCGCGCGATCGGGGTTTAAAACCTCTCGCGATCGAGTGTGTGGGGTAAGTTCCGATTAAACCCCTCTTGACGCAGACGATACAGAGAAAGGGAAGAGAGAGATGAATAATTCCGATGCCAACGGATTTGATATAAAAAGCAAAACTCGGCAGTTATCGGTTCGCGTGTTCTGCCAATAAAGCCTTCGCTTTCGGCTTGTAAATTAGATAAAACAGCGATTCTATGTAGCGGAGCATATCTTCGCGGTTTTCCTTGGACGAGTAGTTCCAAAAACCGTAAGTCCGCGCCAGCGTCAGCAGCTTGGTAGTGTGAATTTTCCAGGTATACGTGCTGTAAACTCGGTCAATGCCTCGCGTTGAAATTTCATACCAATAGTTGGGATTTTGTTCGCATTTTGATAAAAAATCTAGAATTTTTTGGGCGGTGTCCTGGTGGTTTATCGGGTTGATATAAAACCCATTTACGCCATCTTGAATAATTTCCAGCGGGCCACCAAACTGCGTCCCGAAAGTGGGAATACCGGTAATCATTGCTTCGAGAATTGTCAAGCCGAAAGCTTCAAATAAGGCTGGCTGAACAAATATACCTTGGGTGTCGGCGATTACCCGGTAGATTTCGCCCGACAGGCTTTTGGAAAGCCTCACTCCCAACCAGCGAATTTTACCGTGAAGGTTGTATTGGTCGATAATTGTGTAGAGCTTTTTAATTTCTTCTGCTTCTTCGTAGTCTTCGGTTTCTTCGACCCGCAACTTGCCAGCTACTAGAATTAAGTTGCATTTTTCTTGTAATTCCTGGCTTTTTCCGAACAATTCTGCTAAGCCTGTCATGTTTTTAATGCGATCGAGCCTGGCCATCGAAAATAAAGGGCGCTTTTGCGGGTCATCGAGTTTGCCAAAGACTTGTTCGGGGTCTTCTAGAGTAAACAGCAATTCGTTGAGCCGATCGCGATCGCCTTGCACCCGGTCTTCAATCCGCGTGTAGGGAAAGTACACACTTTCATTAACTCCCGGCGGCACGACGTTGAATTTAGGGCTGAACAGTTCAATCCCGTTCACAACGTGGTACAAATCCGGCATCGTAAAACAATGGTAAGATTCGTACTGACCGACACTATCGGGTTGGCCCACAATCTCTTGATAGGTGCTGGTGACAATACAATTAGCTGCATTCATGGCAATTATATCAGCCGTAAATTGCAGCGAAAAATGGTATTTTCCCTCTGATTCTTGCCAGTAAAGATTGCTCAACAAATATTTAGATTTTTCCAGCGCATGGGCAATATTGCACTGAGTAGTTTTGAGTTTGCGAGACAGCAAAAACGCTACCAAGTTGCCGTCTGAATAGTTGCCGACAATTAAATCTGGTTTTCCCTGAAACTCAGCCAGCAGTTCTTTTTCTGCATCGATCGCGTAAGTTTCCAAATAAGGCCAAATCTCGAATCTAGAAATCCAATTTTGAGTCAGTTTGGGATTGAACTCCCGAAAGGGAACCCGCAAAATCCAAGCATTTTCGGTGCCGTGAACTTTTTCCAAACGTTGGTTGCAGCGTGTGCCGTCGCTGTTAGGAATTAACCGCGTGAGAATAATTACTTTAGGTTTTGCGCCTAAACTATCGAGACCGGCAAGATGAATGTCTTCTTGCAGTTGTTTCTCTAAACTCTTGGCTTGATCTAGGACATAAACTACTTGTCCTCCCGTATCCGGCCGCCCCAAAACTCCTTCTTGGCCGAACCAGCCGTGAGGAGAAACTAGGACGATTTTGAAAATCATCGGGATGCGAGAAATAAATGCTTCTAGGGTTTGCGGATCGGGGGAATCAATTAATTCGTCAAGAATTCCTAGGGTTTCTTGCACGCGGGCGGCGGTATTTCCCCAACCTGCGTCCAAACCCATCATTTGCAGCACCAGTCGAAATCTCTCGTAGGGTTCTTCTTCAGAAAGATCGCTGACAAAGGTGAGGGCTTTTTTGACTTGTTCTGAAAGTTGTTCTTGGGTTTTTATGCGATCGTTAATTAGTAATTGTACGCCGTTGTAGCGGTGGATTCGCAAGAAATTAAATAGAGTTTCCTGCCACTGTCTGGCGTCTTGGAACAGTTTGCTGGACAGGTATCGGTTGAGTAATTGCACTCCTTTGCCGATGTTTTTGGGGTCGCGAATTGTGGGGGAATAATCGTAAAAAGGGCCGAAATCTAGTTCGAGAATGTCGCCTTCTTGGGGGTGAAAGTGGTTGACGAAGCGATCGCGCACGTCGAGCAATTCTTGCACTGTCATCTGCTCAACAGTCAAGTCGTCTGCAACTCGCACTATTTCCATACTAGCAATTTTTGGCCGCAGCAGGACGCAAAGGCTGCCATCTTCGAGAATAATTTCCTGAACGTAGTAAATCAGTTTGCTTAAAAGAGAAGATTGATGGAACTGTTCGGGCTTTTCGTATTTGGTGCAGTAGGCGGCAAAAGCGTTAACTATGTCGTTTCTTAGCAAATATTTGTTGCCCAAAACCCGCAAATCGCTGGCAAACTGACGCAAGTCGGTTTTTTCGTCGCTGGCGATCACAGCCTGAAAGAGTTCAGACATACATACTCCCTTATTTAAGACTTTTGATTTCCGCTGTGAAATTAGGCGATACTCAAACAGTATCGCCCTTTTTTTTAAGCGGCTACTTTTTTTGTAATTTTAAAGTCTGCAAAGTGAAGTTGCTATCCCTCAAATGACATAAAACTCCCCGTATTTGTGGCGAATGTAACGGATAAAGGGATCGATAGTTAAAGGTGAACCTGTAACGCGATCGATCAATTCGACAGCGGTGTATTTACGGCCGTGCTGGTAGATGTTTTGTTTGAGCCAGTCGTGGAGTACGGTAAAATTGCCCCGTTCTATTTCTACGGGAATTTCAGGATTGATTTTTACTGCTGTTTCGTAGAATTGGGCGCTCATCAAGTTGCCGAGGGTGTAACCTTGGAACATTCCGCCGATCGTCCCGACGTACCAGTGAACGTCCTGCATCGCACCATCGCTGTCGGTGGCGGGGACAACGCCGAGGTCAGTTTTATAACGTTCGTTCCAGGCTTCGGGGAGGTCTCGCACTGCTAGTTTTCCCTCTACCATTGCCAATTCTAGGTCAAAGCGGATGGCGACGTGGAGGTTGTAGGTTACTTCGTCGGCGTCGGTGCGGATGAGCGATCGCGAGACTTTGTTAATTGCCCGGTAAAATGTGTCAGTGGATACCTGTCCCAACTGTCGCAAAAATACGCCTTGGAGTTGCGGGTAGAAACATTCCCAAAAACCGCGGCTGCGCCCGACCAAATTTTCCCAAAGTCGCGACTGACTTTCGTGCACGCCGGAGGAAATGCCGCCTGCAAGCAGGGTGCCTTCAAATTCCGGGGAATTGCCGAGTTCGTAGAGGGCGTGTCCGGCTTCGTGGATGCTGCTGAACAAAGCTTGATCCAAGTGATCTTCGTAGACGCGGGTGGTAATTCGCACGTCGTCTATGGAGAAGTTGGTCATGAACGGGTGCAGGGTGGTGTCTTGCCGTCCCCGTTGGAAGTCGTACCCCATGCGTTCTACGACTTTGCGGGTGAATTCTAGTTGCTGGGATTCTGGGAAGTCTTGGTGCAAGCAGGAGTCGTCGGCGGGAGGTTGCGAGGTGATGGCTTCAACTATCGGCACTAATTCTTCACGCAGTTTGGCGAAAAGCGGGCGCAGCAGAGATACTTTCATGCCGTAGTCGCTACGATCGATCAAAGGATCGGCGATGTGTTCGTAGCCCGGGAAAAAGTCAGCGTATTGCCTGCTTAATTCTAGGGTTTTTTCGAGATACGGCTCGACGGCTGCGAAGTTGTTGGCTGCCCTAGCCGCGGCCCAAACTTCGTAGCAGTCGGCTTGGTGGCGGCAGAGTGCTGACATGAAGGTTGCGGGTACTCTGGCGGCGCGATCGTAGTCTCTGCGCGCTATGCGGATCAGGCTGGCTGCGGTGGAGTCGTAGGGGAGGGTTTGTTCGTAGAAACGCAAGTCTTCTAAGAGTTCACCTATTTTTGGATCTGTAAATTTTTCGTGGGATATTTGTTTGAGAGTAGCCAACTGGCGGCCTCTGGCACTTGCACCTTTGGCAGGCATATAGGTTGCTTGATCCCAATGCAGTAGCGACGAGACTGATTCGATGTCGTTAACTTCTCTGAGGTGGGCTGCCAGTTGAGCGAATTTTGCTTGAGTTTTGTCTAGGGTTTGCATGATGGGGGTTTATGGTGCTGTTTTGCCTACAACGGTTGCAGTGCGGCATCGGTATCCATCAATCATTGCTACCCTGAAATCAAGCTAAAAACCGCACTTCTTCCCGTATTGTACGCAATTTAGAGTCATTTTTGCACAATTTCCGGTATTTCTGCGGATTGAGTTCGATCGCCTTTGACAAATTTTCGATCGCTTTGCGGATGCTGGTGGCTACAAGTTCCTGGCTGTTTGTGAGCTCGCCTGCTTGTTTTTCCAGGGCGTAAATGCAAGCTTTTTGATAGTACAGGTTTGGATCGTCGGGTTTGAGTGCGATGATTTTATCGTAGGAGGCGATGGCTTCGGTCAATCGTTGAATTTTTTTGAGGGCTATGGCGCGGTTGTACCAGGCTTCCGTGTTGTCTGGCTGCAACTCTACGGTTTTGTCCCAAGAGGCAATTGCTTCTTCAAATCGTTGTAAGTTGGCGAAGGCTAAGCCGCGGTTGTACCAGGTTTCGCTGTCGTTTGGCTTGAGTGCGAGGGCTTTGTCCCAGGATGCGATCGCTTCTTCAAATTGTCCCATTTGTGCGATCGCCCTGCCACGTTTGTTCCAGGCTTCGGCGGAATTCGGCCGCAGTTGCAGGGTTTTGTCGTAGGAGGCGACGGCTTCCGGGTAGAGTTTTTCATCGGCTAGGGCTAAGCCGCGGTTGTACCAGGCTTGATGCAAGTCTGGTCTTAGTTCCAGTGCCCTATCGTAGGAGGCGATCGCCGCTGTATTTTGGTCGGATTTTCTCAGGGCAAATGCTTTGTTGTACCAAGCTTCGCAGTAGTCTGGTTTGATGGCTATAGCTTTCTCGTAGGAGGCGATCGCTTCTGATAATTTTTCTAAGCTAACGAGGGTGTTGCCGCGATTCGTCCAAGCTTCGGGGTAGCTGGGGTTGAGTTCGATCGCCTTTTCGTAGGATGCGATCGCTTCTGAGAGCCTGTTGAGCTTCCGCAAAACGTTGGCGCGATTATACCACGCTTCGGGATTGTTTGGTTTGATTTGTAGGGATTTGTTGTAGGCTGTGATCGCTTCTTCTAGCTGCCCCAATTTTTTGAGGGCTACGCCTTGGTTGTACCAGGCTTCATATAATTTTGGTTCAAGTTCGATCGCTTTTTCCCAAGATTTGATCGCAGCTTGGAATCGTCCCATTGCTTCTAGGGCGTTGCCGCGATCGTACAATGTTTGAGCCTTTTGGGTGTTGACTGCTATGGATTTTTCCCCTGAGTCGATCGGCTTTTCTATGCTGGCTAATTTTTGCAAGGGGTTTCACCTCATTATTTTCTGTCTAATTGATTCTTTTCTTTTTTATATGCGATCTTTTTCGCCTTTGAGTGCTTTTGATCGCGACTATTTGGTTATTTATGGCAATTTTACAGGAATTTGGGGACTTTTTCAATTTTTTTCATTATAATTCTAGAGCTTAGGTTTTTAGGTATAGATTAATACTATTTTTTTGAGCTGACTGCGTAGAAAAGAGGAAAGGGCGATCGTACTGAGGTGTGACAAACCTCACCCAATATCTAACAGGACTTACACATCAACCCTATTTGTAGTGCATTGCGGCCCTTATTACTACGGGTGGTGTAAAAATTTAAAAGTTGCGTAATTCCTGATCTAATTTTTACCTATCGGCGATCACTGACTTAGAAAATTGCAGAGCTTTTCAGCAATTTGAGCCTGTATATTTGATGACAATTCACCTAACTCACGCTGAACAACCACTGTAGAAACAGTCACCAGTTGATGCAGCCTGATAGCAGATGGAACCCGCAGTCCCGAAGCCGGAAAGTCTGGATGAGAAGCATCTAATACGATATCTGTTTCCAGTAGATTTCTGGGCAGGCGACTTGTAATATAAGCAAGAATAACATGGCGTATCGCTCCCAAAGGATTAGTCAAACAAACTGCTGGACGCAGTTTGTTTCCCGATAAATCATCATAGGGAAACGGTACTAGGAAAATCTTACCCTTGGTCATGGAATGGTTTACCGTCAGTTATACTATAAATGTCTTCTTCGGGGTCGAGAATCGAACCAAAATCAGGATCGATCGCTACTGTTTTAATCCATTCTGAGTCGTGGAATGGCAAGCCATCAGCTAAAGTGTAGATATCTTCGGCTGAGTCTCTAAGGGAATCAAAGGCTGGATTTGCGATCGCAGCTTTTAGCCATTCATATTCTTGTAGTTTTGCTTTGTTAATGAGGGCAGCTTCTAGTGCTTCCAGTCGCTTCAGGTCAGCATAAGTAATGATAGCAGCGATCGCCTTTCCTTCCTGTTCTATGACGATTCGTTCTCCACTATCTTCAATACTGGCGATGAGTTCGGGAAATCTGCCATTAATTACAGTTACATTTAGTTGAGTCATCTTTCTTTTACCTCATTATTAATTATTCTATCAGATCGCGTCTGCTAGCTATCACTATTCTTCAATCAAGGCTTGAAACTGAGAGTGCGATCGCACTTTGTCAAAATCTGAGTCAGTTTTTGCAATTTCTCGGTATTTATCAGGATTTAGATTAATTGCACGCTCCAAGTTTTGAATCACTCCATCCATCTGACCATGTAACGCATGAAAGCAAGGGAGATGATAAATCTGAGATGTTTGATATTGTACCAGGCTTTATCTTTATCTGGCTTGAATTCTAAAGCTTTGTCATAGGAAGCAATCACATCTTTAAACCTTTCTATATTAACTTGTCCAGAAGACCAATTGTTTAACACTTCCAATCTGCCTAAATTACCCAGTGCACTGCCCCGATTGTTCCAGGCTTCGTGATAATCTGGTTTGATTTCTAAGGCTTTGTCGTAGGAGGCGATCGCTTCTTCCCATCTGCCTAAATTATCCAGTGCATAGCCCCGATTGTACCAGGCTTCG
>JARCMA010000149.1 GCA_030248405.1 Microcoleus sp. MP8IB2.171 | reverse complement strand
TTCGGTTTCTATCTTCAAGTGCGATCGGGGAAAAGAAACGCACAGCAATACATAACCTTCTGCCTGAAGTTCGGGACTAACGCCCATGCAATCAACCTGCTTAACTTGACCCTCAATAACTTTAGCAGCGCAAGTAGTACAAACCCCAGAATTGCAAGAGTTCGGCAAATCAATCCCAGCAGCGATCGCAGTTTGCAAAATTGGTTGATCTTCCGGCACTTCTACGGTATAGGTGCTGCCTTTGTGGAGAAATTCTACGGTGTAAGTTTGAGACATATTTCGATTATTGGTTTTAATTCCCGATCGGAATTTAGGCTAGATTTGTAAACAAAGCAATTAGTATTTTACCGCTGTTGGTGATTCTGTGCAAGTTGACAACTACATTGTTTATTGCTAATTATTTTCATTAATTGGCTGAATGGGCGATCGCGTCCCGCCCCGCAAGCTACGGCATTTTGTCAAGTATTTTCTCACAAATTATCACGAACAGCACCGGCGAACTCTGCCAGAAACCACTTATGCGTAACTAATTTTTGGCATCAACCCAACAACTCATCAACAGCAACACTAAAACCAGGCAATACTAGCTGAGTGCTGATTGTAGAATCCAAGTTAAAAGTTAACTTTTGAGATTGAGTCATAATCATTATCCAGCGACTTTCTGGAAAAACAATCCAAACTTCCAGACAACCCGAATCTAAATATTCTTGTGCTTTGAAAAATATATCTTCCGCAATATCAGTAGGAGAAACAATTTCAGCAATTAACAGCGGACTTTGAGGAAAAGTAGGAACATCGCCATATTCAGCAACAAGTTCAGCAGTCAAATAAGCCACATCAGGGCGACGCACTCGCCTGTCAGTGCGACAAGGAACTTCCGTATAAACTTCGCCACCTTGTCCGCTAGATATCTTGTAATTTCCCCAAGCACGATCTAGTCTAGATTGGATTCGACTGTGTTTTACTGTCATACCATTTTTCTCCGATATTTGCCCGTCCACCCATTCCATATCGTCGGGGGGACTGGCGATGAAGTCTTCTAGAGAAACATTTTCTGATAAAACGGCTGTCATTACCATAGCCATTTACTCCAATTTGCAGAATTTACTCATATTATACAATTCTGGACGCATTCCTACCCAAGAAACCGGGTTTTTTACCAATATTAAGGTCATCAACCAGTATTTTTGTAAAAAAACCCGGTTTCTGCCTTCAGGACTGTTATGGCGCTTTGTGGGATTCCCCATACTCAATTTAATCAATATTAATTTGATTGGGAGGCTTAGGTTGATTCTGTTTGTCATCCTTCAAAGTTTTACGCCCAGAAGTAGCATAATCCTTGTACAAATCCACAAACATCTTTGTCAACTGCTGCAAAGAAATTTGTTCCCCATTAATTTGAGCCTTCATATAAGCTTTCAGCACTTCAATGTAAGCCAAACCAAGAGCAAGCGTGAGAGTGGCCGCCGTTGCACCGGAGATAGCACCGCCGACAACAGTACCAGCACCCGGAATCATTTTAATCAAATTAGTCACAATACTTCTACCAACAGCAGTCACCCCGCCAGCACCGCTAATCGCAGACAGCATCGCCGAGATAAATCCTTTATCAAAGGGCATTCCAAAAATCACAGTAATATTAGCAATCATTGCCGTTTGCATGGTCATCAAAATCGGCGCATCAGCAAACGGTACAGGAGTCGCACCGATAATCGCAGAACCAGCAACATAAGCACTCAGATACTTAAATGCCATATCAGATTTGAGTCCAATATTCGCAATTTGTTCTTTCACAAAGGCTTTTTTAGCTACTTCCGGCAACAGTTGAAAAGTTGCATCAACCAACTTGTCTAAGCCGTGAGATTTTACTGTATAATCCTCATCAATTTCTTCCGGTTCCGCCATGACTGGGATAACTTGACTCACTGGCAAATTCATGTGTTCCAGTTGTTTGAAAAACTCGCTCGGTTTTTTCGATGTAGTTTGAGTGAGAACTAAAATAACTGGTACATCCATGATTTCCATTTCTCTTAGCCAGCTTTCCTCCACGGATTCTATTCGATTTGCGCCGTGATTGATGCAGTACCAGATGACGTGTATGTGTTCTTTGGGGTGCAGCAGTCTTTGGTCTTCAATGAGTTTAGCAACGTTTAATTGAATAACTTTAATTTGTTCGGCATTGAGTTCTAGTCCGGGAGTATCGTAGACTGTAATCGGACAATTCGGTTTTGTATATTGGCGGATGCCTTGAGTTACGGGGCGGCCGACTCCGGTTTCTGCTAAGCGCTGGCGAAAAACCGAATTTATCAGGGTACTTTTGCCGACTCCGGTTTTGCCGATGACTAAAACATTGCACTGTCCCACTTGGTTTTCAGCGTCTTTGAAAGCGTCGTAACTTTTGTTTAAAAGGTCGTCTAGGGAAAAGTCGTCTGACATGGCGGTTGGCTCCGAACTATGATTAAATAGGACTTAGGGACGGGTAGTCAGAAACCGGGTTTTTTTACGAAAATCCTTAGTCGTAGTCCACAGATTAAGCAAAAAACCCGGTTTCTTTGGCCTTTGGGTAGTCAGAAACCGGGTTTTTTACGAAAATCCTTAGTCGTAGTCCACAGATTAGGTAAAAAACCCGGTTTCTTTGACCTTAATGGGTAAGTCCTGTTAAAAATATTGTAGCAATTTG
>JARCMA010000148.1 GCA_030248405.1 Microcoleus sp. MP8IB2.171 | reverse complement strand
TCTCCCTGTCTCCCCCTCTCCCTGTCTCCCCCTCTCCCTGTCTCCCTGTCTCCCTGTCTCCCTGTCTCCCCCTCGAACATAACATACAATTCCAGAGGGCGATCGAAGCTTAAAAGCTGGCTGTGAACGCGCCAGCCCTAATTTGTTTGCCTCAACGGAATTTCAACGCAAAACTCCGCCCCGGAACCCGGTGCACCAATAGCGCGAATCAACCCCTGATGTTTCAAAACAACAATCTGGTAACTGATTGAGAGCCCTAACCCCGTACCCTGACCTACAGGTTTTGTGGTAAAAAACGGGTCAAACATTCGATCGCTCACAAGAGTGCCAAATCCCGGCCCGTTATCGGCAATTAGCACTCTGGCGCGATCGCCCGCCTGCAAAAGTTCCGTGCGAATCCGAATCCTACCACCCTCACGGGTCTCCATTTCTAAAGCATCTACTGCATTGCCGAGTAGATTGACAAACACCTGATTGAGCTGTCCTGGATAACATTCTATAAGTGGCAGAGAGCCATATTCTTTAATCACTTCAATTTCCGGCCTGCCATTATTTGCTTTGAGGCGATGTTGCAGTATTAGCAGCGTACTATCTAGCCCTTCGTGGATATTGACAAACTTCATTTCCGCTTCATCTAGGCGAGAAAAATTACGCAGCGACAGCACGATCTGGCGAATCCGGTCAGCGCCAACCCGCATGGAAGAGCAAAGTTTAGGCAAGTCTTGATCTAAAAATTCAAATTCAATTTCATCTCTATAAGCGAGAATTTCCGGTTCCGGATCGGGATTGTATTTTTGATAGAGTTCTATCAGTTTCAGCAACTGTTGAATGTTGTCGCGGGCGCAGTCGAGATTGCCTAGAATAAAATTGACGGGATTGTTGATTTCATGAGCTACACCCGCGACAAGCTCACCGAGGCTCGACATTTTGGCACTTTGGATCAGTTGCGCTTGGGTTTGCTGCAATTCTTGCAGAGTTTTCTTGAGTTGTTGGGTTTGGGCCACAGCATTCGCCGCCTGTTCTGCTTCCTGTAGTGCCGATCGCAATTGAGCTCGCTGTTTGGTTAATTTCTCAGTGAGTTTTTTAGCATCCGCTAAGGCAGTCTTCTGTGCTTGCAACAAGAAAAGCAAGTCAACAACCCGATCGTGAAGGGCGAAATCGTTAATCGTCAGCCCCAGCGGGGCGAGATCCGCTAAGTCTGCGATCCAAGGGGAAGCGAGGAAAAAGATTACTTCGGGATTTTCCGTCGCAACCATCTGCCCTTTGAGCAGCATTTTGCTGTGCAGTGATTCGAGAAGGAAGATAGAGCGAGACTGCTGTCGAATGGCGTCAAATTCTAGAGGAACGTTCGGCCGTTCGATCCGAAAGTGTTCCTTGAGCGAACTTCCTAAAGATAATTCGGGGCAGATCCGAGCTAAAACATCTCCCAAATGCACAATTTCAGTCTCCCATCTCCGGAATGCTAAATGAAATGGAAAAGCTTTTGCAAATATCAGAGGAGGAGAACTGAATGCAGGGGAAACCATAATAGCTTTAGCTAGATTTGCAGTGGATGGAGAACACGTCGTGATCTGCTCCCTGAGTGCGATCGCTTGTTTGCTCGATCTCTACCTCTGTTTGAAATCGCCTCGCCAAACCTTTCAACAGCCCCTTCACCATTGGGGCAAACCCTTGCCTGTGAGAGCAATAGTGCAGTTCCATGCTATTTTCTGAGTTTTGAGTACACTGAAACGAAGGCGGTTGAAGCTGGGGAAAATTCAACCCTACGCGGGCGTGGAGGTTGTCGAGGTTTCCCAGAAACTCCCGCAGGTTATCTCCCGCCAGATCGAGGATTTGGGCGTAGCCTTCAGAGGCGGTATAGATTACCCAGTATTCGCCGAAAGCCTGTAAAATATCATCGGCGCTCATTCCTAGCACTTCGCTTGCCGAATGTACCAGCCGGTGAGTGAGATCGTCTGGATAAGCATCCATTGTCATGAAAACGTCAATGTCTACATCTGCTTTCTCTTTGACGGTTTCCCAAGTCTCTTCCCCGAAGCGAGAACAAACCATTTCTTCGATCGCTTTGTTAACTAAACCGTACATTCACTGCTCCTGCTCATCAAGGCGGGTGTTTTTTTATACTTGCACTTCATCAGGCTTGAATTATATTGTATAATGCCACCTGCCGCACCGAGAATTGTAAAACTGCGAATTGTAACATTTGGGAATTTCCAACTTGCGATCGCGCCACGAATTAACATTTTTTTGTATCAAAAATTACATAGCAAATTGGTAAAATTCCGTTAAAACCGATTATGACAGTCGAGGATGCCGCAAGCGATTAATATAACTTAAACTCTGATTTTGGGTTTCCATAAAGTTAGAGACGATCGGGCTTTCCGACTCCTAGCTAGCTGCTAAAAAATCCTCAAACCCTTAAAAATTGCGTTTAAATGCCTAAGTTTTATTTATCTTAAATTTTGTGAAGTGAGGGCTGAGGGGATGAGGGGGAAAACTCCTGGGTTCCTAGATGAGGGCTAATTTTATTTTACTGTCGAGCCTCGCACTTTTTCGTTTATAACTGAGGCAAAAATCTGATATTTCTGTCATTGCCAGCGATCGCCAATTGTTCGCAAAGACTAATTTACAGTAACATTTGCCTTAATTATGTAATTAATCTAGCAGTTTTCAATCTAAAACCCCAGATCCATTTTAGCAGCTTCTGCCTCGGCAAATACTTGTTCATCGGGCATTTCTTGCCAGTCAATATCCCCGATTTCTCTGTAGAATTGCTCGTCGTAAGGACGAGTCTGCACGACTACCGGCATCGGTACGGCGTGCCCCAAAACTAATGCTTGCTGTTTCGAGTCGAGTTTGGCCAAAACCGATCGCAAACTCTGCCCTCCCGAAACGCCGGTGAAAATAGCATCAATGTCCTTATCGTCGTTTAGCAAGGCTGTGATGCGGGTGCCGACTTGCGACATGACTTCGGCGTCGATGCCGGAGGGACGCTGGTCTACAATCAGTAGGGTGACGAAGTATTTTCGCATTTCTCTGGCAATTGTACCGAAAATAGTCGATCGCACGATCGCCGGATCGAGAAAGCGGTGAGCTTCCTCAATGGTAATCACTAACGGTTGCGGGCGATCGCACGGATTTTTGGTCTGCAAGAAATTTTCTGCTTTCTTCACGTAAGCTTCGTGAATGCGGCGAGTAATCACATTTGCTGCTAACATATACGACAGCAAATCCGAGTGGGAACCGAATTCAATTACTACATTCTTCCCAGCATCCAAACACTGCAAAACTTCAGTTACATAATTTTTGGGACAGCGTTTACGAATGTATTTCAACTCTTTCAACCGCTCCAATTTCCGCTGCAAAGCCATAATCGAAGACTTATTTCCCCGCTTTTCTTCGCAAAACATTTGAATATCTTCGTTCGTCATATCCAGCAACTTATTTATCCAACCGCTGCCCAATTCGTTTCGCAAAATAATCGCATTTTCGATACTAGCTTCAGACAGATTTAACTCTCTCTGTACGAGCGAGATATCTTCCACTTCAATTTGCTCGAAACTCAAATACAACTCTTGAGCGTCGCGGACTCCCCGGCGTTTGGTCGATTCTGGATCGAGGGTATAAATCTGAATTTTATCAGGAAACAACTGCCGCAAACCTTTAACAGTGCTGAACTGTTTCCCTTCCGAAACAGCTTCCCACCCGTACTCCGAGTGCATATCGAAAATTAGATTGACAGCAGCTTGCTTGCGAATAATTCCCGACAGCAGCAAGCGAGTCAGAAAAGATTTTCCCGTTCCAGACTTGCCAAAAACGCCGTTGCTGCGTTCCACAAATCGGTCTAAATCCAAGCATACAGCAACGTCCATGTCAATCGGTTTGCCGATCGCAAAATTGCGGCGGTACGGGTCATCTTCCCAGCCAAAAACCGCCCTAAAATCAGTTTCTTTGGCATCAAACACCTGCGAAAAGTGACTGGGAATCGTTTTAACCGGCAGCAGTTCCATATCGGCGCCACTTTGTGCCTCAAAAGAACCCAAATTGCCTAATGCCAACTTTTTATCGGGGACTCCGTTACCTGTTGGATTGAAGATTGCTTGAGATTTTTCTTTTTCCGCAGTCAGCATCAACATGGGCGAAAGATCGATCGTACCGTAGGTGCTGCTACCGGCTAGCACTGCTAGAAGAAAATCGTCATTGGGATTGGGAGGATTCGATAAAATGCGAGCGCTGGAAGTTCCGAGAGACACGTCGGTGAGCATACAGAAAAAGTGCGATCGCACCCCCCGCACTACTAGAAATTTCCCCACCCTCATATCTTCCACCGAAACGTCGGCGTGCAGTCGCACTTCTAATCCCTTGCTCAGAGAACCTTGAATAACAGAGCCTAACGGTTTGTCATTAGTCATTTGTCAGTTGATTAGTTGTCAGTTGATTAGTTGTCAGTTGATTAGTTGTCAGTTGATTAGTTGTCAGTTGATTAGTTGTCAGTTGATTAGTTGTTATTCGTTTAGTTGTTATTCGTTTAGTTGTTATTCGGTAATTATTAGCAACTAGCAACTGCCAACTAGCAACTGCCAACTAGCAACTGCCAACTAGCAACTGCCAACTAGCAACTGTCAACTGCCAACTGTCAACTGCCAACTGCCAACTGCCAACTGCCAACCCTTCGACAAGCTCAGGGCAAGCTGTCAACTGTCAACTGCCAATTACCATTCCGATTCTAGTGGCAATTCAAAAAAACTCGGACTCAGATCTATATCGGCCAAATCGGTTTCGCTCAAATAAGCATCGGTCAAAAATACCCCTTTTAAACTTGCGCCTTTGAGGTTAGTACCTTTCAGGTTAGCACCTCTGAGATTAACTCGGAATAAATGAGCATCGCTCAAGTCGGCATCAGTTAAATCTGCTCCCTCCAAATTTACTCTCATCAAATCTGCTTTTCGGAGGTCAGCTTCGGTTAACTTAGCGCCGCTGAGGTCAGCTTTTGTCAAGTCTACACCTCTCAAGTCTGCCCCGCTCAAGTTAGCGAACAGCAAAGTAGCTCCCGTGAAATCTGTCTCCCTCAAATCGGCATCCCTTAAATTAGCGCCGCTGAGGTCAGCCCTTGTTAAGTCTACACCCCGGAGGTCAGCAGAACTCAAGTTTACTTGGTGTAAAATTGCGCCGCTTAAATCGGCTCCTCTCAAATCTGTTTGCTCCAAGTTTGCACCTTTGAGGTAAGCTTTTTTTAAGCTAGCTCTGCTGAGGTCTACATTTTTGAGATTAACCAAACTTAAGTTAGAACCGCTCAAATTAGCTCCGCTTAAATCTGACCCGTTTAAGTCGGCTCCGGTTAAGTTTACCCCTTGCAGCGATACATTGGGAGCAATTAAATAAGCTCCGCCCAGAGCGGGGTCAATGCCTTCTGAAAACAAAGTCTTGTTGCTGTAAACAGCTTTTTCCAAAATCGTGCCGCTCAAACTAGCTTCCCTCAAGTCCGCTCCGCTGAGGTTGGCTCCTGCTAAGTTTGCCCGATCGAGTTTTGCGCCAAATAAAATAGCTTTGTATAAGTTTGTCCGCCGCAAATCGGCTCCTTTTAAATCGGCTTCGGTCAAATCTACCATAGCCAGATTTAAGCCAGGGAGCGAAGCATTGGGAGCTAGCAAAAATGCTCCCATTGCACCCGGATCAATATCCTCGGGAAAGATAGTCCGGTTGTTATATACCGCCTTGTCTAAAATGGCGCCGCTCAACTGAGAACCGCGTAAATCCGCCCCGCTAAGGTTGGCTCTGGTTAAGTTGGCTTCGTGGAAATTTGCTCCAACTAAATTAGCCTTGATCAAACTTGCTTGTTTGAGGTTGGCACCCGTGAATTCTGCTCCTACGAGAGTAGCTTCTCGGAGGACAGCACCGGTCAAATCAGCTCTAGTGAGGTTAGCTAAATTAAGAAATGATTCAGCTAAATCCGCCCCGCTGAGATTGGCGCCGGTGAGGTCGGCTTCAATCAGGTCTGCATACCTGAGCATAGCGCCGCTGAGGTTGGTTTCTCGGAGATCCGTGCCTCTGAGGTTGGCTCCCCGGAGTTCCGCACCGCCGAGGTTGGTGCCTTTAAGTGCTTGTCCCCTGAGGTCGAGTCGGTGCAGAAAGTCACCAACGTTCATTTCCATGTCAAATTTACCCTCTCTATTCCGATACTTTTTTCCTAACCTTTGAAATCAAGTTAGATATTCTGAAAGTATCTTTGCTGAGTTCTTGTCAAAACCATTGTAATCATCAATAGCCACAACTGGTGCATCTGGCGGATAGTGTTCTGGAATATCGTCAATTGCTACCCAATGTGAGTTTTCTGCTTGATTTTGTCGAAGATACTCAAGAACTTCCTGGTGTCGTAAATATTTGTGTTGGTGAATATTTTTGGGGTTGAGAAAAGGGGTGAATCCGATAATACGGATAGCGATATCTGGTGAAAATAATGGCGGGATTACCTCGAAGGGGAATATTTCACGCCATGATGATGAAATTACTACTCGCACATTAGGATAGCAACGAAGGACATTTTCAAAATGATTAAGGCAAGCTGAATTAAATTTCATTATATCTGTTTGCAAACTCGATGTTTCATGTCTTCTGTCAGGAATAAGTACACCATCAATGTCTAAAAAAATTAACATTAACTAAAAGTTCTCTTGAAGGATTTGATAATTATTAATACTGCTTAATAAGATAAATGTGCATCTACGATGCTCTCTCAAGTGTTCGCTACATCGACTTGTTAGACTGCAATCAACATTGTTATTCACTGTTTTTATTGGTGGCTGCTTTCTGACGAAAGGAAGATGCTGGTATCAACAAGTATTATTCTGAAATTCACAGTTTTTCTTGGCTTCTGCCTTCCCCCCTGCTGGGGTAGGGGGGGGGTTGGCTTCTACCTTCTGCCTTCAGGCAAGAGGAGCAAAACTGTAGATTTTTTGAGGTTCGAGCCGATCGCAAATTCCGACTAATTCCGACAAAAGGAATGTCTCGCGATCGAGCTGGACTTGCAGGGTTTTGAGCGGATCTCCACCAGAGGAAACCATGAATTCTAATGTTTGCAAATTCGGCTCTGTGCTGATTTCGCCCAGAATTTTGCCGATCGCCCTCACGTAAGGATGGTTTGGATCTTTGTACCAATCGGGGGTTGCGAGTCCGGCTTGATCAAAGCCGAGGTGAACGATGAGGGAGCCTTCTCCGAAAAGGGCTATTCCCACGGGCCGCGCTTCTTCTTGCAGCAGCAAGTCCTGGCTAGCTGCCAAATGCCGCAGCTTTTCGAGGTGTTCGTACCGATTTTGAATGGCAGAATCTTCCTCTTTTCCTTCTGCTTTCTGGCTTCTACCTTCTTCCTTGGTTTCGTTCCACTGAATCGCCACTGTTACTAAATAAGTTTGCAGTAGCATATGACCGAGTTTTTCGGCTTTTGTTGCCAGATAGATCGAGTTGTAATCTGTGGCTTCAATTAGTAAGGGGACGCGATCGGCTACTTCAATTCCGTAACCTTTCAAACCGGCAATTTTGCGCGGGTTATTGGTAATCAACCGAATTTTTTGAACTCCCAAATCGTTGAGCATTTGCGCTCCGACGCCGTAGTTCCGCAAGTCGGCGGGAAATCCCAACCGTTCGTTGGCTTCTACGGTATCGAATCCCAAATCTTGCAGCGAGTAAGCTTTTAGTTTATTTACCAATCCAATACCCCGACCTTCTTGGCGCAAGTAAACGATGACGCCAGAACCGACATTTTCAATCATTTTCAGTGCCGCTTGCAGTTGCATCCGGCAGTCGCAGCGCAATGAACCCAAAGCATCGCCGGTCAGGCATTCGGAATGCACCCGCACCATCACGGGTTTGTCTTTAAATTCTGCCGGGTCGCCCTTGACAATAGCAACGTGTTCTGAGTTGTCTTGGGTGTCGCGGTAGGCGTAAATCATAAAATCGCCGAATTGAGTGGGCAATTTGGCGACGGTTTCGCGGCGGACGAATCGATCGTGCTTGAGCCGATAGCTAATTAAGTCAGCAATACTGATGATTTTGAGGTTGTGGGTTTTGGCGTACTCGATTAATTCCGGCAACCTCGCCATCGAACCGTCGGGGTTTTGAATTTCGCAGATGACGCCGCTGGGATACAGGCCAGCGAGTCTGGCGAGGTCAACCGAGGCCTCGGTGTGACCGGCGCGTTTGAGGACGCCACCGTCGATCGCCCGCAGGGGGAAAATGTGACCGGGACGGCGCAAGTCTTGAGGTTTGGTGTCCGGGTGGATGGCTACTTGGATGGTGCGCGCCTCTTCGGCCGAGATGCCGGTACTGACGCCGTTGACTGCATCGATGCTGACGGTGAAGGCTGTTTGGTTGTTGTCGGTGTTTTTGCTGACCATGAGGGGCAGTTCCAGACGATCGAGCCTTTCGCCACTCAATGCCAGACAAATCAAACCCCGCGCGTTCACGGCCATGAAATTGATGTTGTCGGGGGTGGCGAATTGGGCAGCACAAATCACATCGCCTTCGTTTTCGCGATTTTCGTCATCGACTACTACCAGGGGGCGACCTGCTTTGAGGTCTGCGAGGGCGCTGTCGATCGAGTCAAATTGAAATGATTGTGTTGAGGTGTTGTTATTGGGCACTGAGAAGTTCAACTAGACAAGCAGGATTCCCCCACTATAGCTTTATGTTACTGGCGGGAGGAATGCGCGTGAGTGATGAGTCCCGTCCCCAACCCAAACAATATCTTTAGATGGGAGGGTTAGGGACGGGCGAGGAACGAATCTTTCGACTACGCTCAAGGCATCGCAAATTCTTGATTCCGTTGACACAATTGTTTTCACGAGATACTCTAAGAAGAGAGTTTGTTGAAAAAAATACCTCAATTAATCACCGCCAATGTGACAACTCCACACACTGAACGGAAGACCGTCGAGCGTGTGGGCTTCTTAAGAAATTAAGGAGCGTGTCAATAGTCTCAGTGGCTCGTGATACCAATTTTATGTGAAGTTGCATAGGGTGCATCTCACTTTGGCAAATACATCAAATTGAAAGTTGACCGTTGAGGTAAGCACAGCGAAGAGAAAGGATAGAGGGAACGCTCTCAATATTCC